>NZ_SFBZ01000123.1:0-16053 GCF_007095495.1 Microcystis sp. M_QC_C_20170808_M9Col
TTCCGCAATATTTATAAATTCTTAAGAATTAATTGAGAAAGATTTTTATTTAACAACGATGTTATCATAGTTACAGCGATTTTACTGAATTTCATAATGGGTTATTCTGTGCTTTTTTGACCAGCAATGGTTGAAACCCTTGCCACACCTAGAAGGGGATCCTAATTGAAGCGGGTAAATCAGTCAATTTCACCCCTAACGATGATCTTTTTTTTGTGTAGTTTTATTGCAAAAAAAAAGTTTTTTTGACAAAAAGCACAAAGTATGATAAGCCCAACCTATTTCTGGCTGCGAGTAATTATTGCAGAGTGGGGAAGTGGGGAAGTGGGGAGAATAAATAAAAGCAATCTCCTGTCTCGGAGTCTCCTGACTTGAAAGAGGGTGTGGGGTGTGGGGTGTGGGGTGTGGGGAAGAAAACCTCTTTCATCTGTGGGGGTGAAAATTTTTTCATCGAGACTGACTCCTGTGAATTGTCCTAGGCGAGAAACTTAACCAACTCCTCTAATTTTTGCCAAGCTAACCCACTGGCTAAAATGTCGCGAGCGAGGGCGAAACCGGCAGCATGGTCGCCAAAAGTGACCTTTTCTGCCACCTGTAGGGCAAGAGAGGCATTAATCGCCACAGCATCCCGTTGAGCCGGTGTTCCCCCCCCTTGCAGGACATTTTTGAGGATTTCGGCATTTTCTGGCACTTCCCCGCCTTTAAGGGCATTTAAACTGGCTCTGGGGATAGCAATTGACAAGGGATCGATCGCCCCAGAAATCACCTCGCCATTATTTAATAAAGCCATATCGGTCAGGTCTCCTAACCCCACCTCGTCGAGTTTTTCCCGGCCGTGAACAATAATCGCCTTTGGGGTTCCCATTTGTGCTAAAGCCGTGGCCATGGGGGTGAGAAATTGCTGGTCATAAACCCCGATAACTTGACCTGTGGGACGGAGAGGATTAACTAGAGGACCCAGAAGATTAAAAACCGTGCGAACTTTCAGGGTTTTGCGGAGATTAGCCACACTTTTCAGGGCTGGATGCCAACCGGGGGCAAAAAGAAAGGTCACTCCCACCCCATCTAAAGCCGCTGCTACTTTCTCGCTAGGGGCGCTCAAATTAACCCCAAGATATTCTAAAACATCGGCCGAACCGACCTTGCTGGAAGCCGAGCGATTGCCGTGTTTAGCCACTTTGACACCCCCGGCGGCCGCCACAAAAGCCACAGCAGTGGAAATATTAAAAGTTGCAGCCCCGTCACCGCCGGTGCCACAGGTATCGATAACGGGAGTGGTATGGGGTTTAGGGTCTTCTAAGCGAGATTGTTGCCGTAAAACTCCGGCCATTCCCGCTAATTCCGCGGCCGAGACTCCTTTTGCTTGCAAAGCCGCTAAAATCGCCCCCGATAAAACTTCTGGAATCTGGCCGTTTAACCATCCGGTCATTAATTCTTCAGCTTGGTTAAGGGAAAGGGATTTTCGATCGAGTAGTTGCTGCAGTAGGTTTGGCCAGTCTGGAGTGGTCATCGCTGTTCCATTGGTGTCGGGATGGGGCGATATACTATCATAGCGGTTTGTCGGGAGAATCGATCGCTCCTAGTAATTTTTACTTTAAATCGAGCAAACCCTGTTCTTTTAACTTGGGATTAAAACGAATTTCCATCTGTACTCCCCGTTTTTCTAGGGTTGATAAAATATCGTTTTCTACTCGTCTGGATAGCTGTTTTAATAACTTGATTTGCCCCAATTCGTCAGCACTTTGATAAAATTCTTTTTCTGTCTCAGTCATGGCTAATTTAGCATCAATTGGTTCTGTCCAGAGTTTTTCATTGTCGATTACTGCCTGACTTTCTCTTAGCCAAGCTTGTTTAATCGATTCGAGAATAGTCCGATTAGGACGATCAATCAACTGTATTTTTAGCCAATAACAAGCTTGGGGCTGTCGGGCAAGATGTTGTTTTAAACTGAGATAAATATCACGAGAATAGCCGACAAACTCTAAGACTTGTTCTCGATCAAAAATGGCATAAACCCCGATTTTTCCCTGGAAATCAGCACAGATATTACCCGTGGTATCTAGGTAGGGAATATATTCTAATTGTTCGAGATTAGCCAAAGTATCAGACTCATTCATAATTAATCGTCCCTAATTGGTTGGAGATAGCTAAATTATACCTAAGTTGGAATTTTATATTCCGGGCTGTGGCTAACCCAGTAGGGTAAATTCACAGTTAGACTGACAGTTTATCTGTCCGGGAGTGAACTAAAGGTTAATGGAGTCGGTGTGATCGTTTTCTGATTCTGGAAGGTTAAGAAGTTGACCGTTTTTGACAAGAGGCACTATGAGCAAGTGTTAGTAAAATTAATATTGATCAACTGCTTGCCCTTTAAAATTGTACCAAAAAGTTTTAGGCTAAATTAGTCCCCAAAAATGATCAATTCTCAATGCCTACTGCTTCTCTTAACGAAATTGTTCACGCGGCCCTAAGTGGTCAAGTGGTTTCTTTTCCCACGGATACAGTTCCCGCTTTAGCAGTTTCTCCCCCCTATGCTGCCTTAGTTTTTGCCGCTAAAAAACGGACTTTTGATAAACCTTTAATTCTCATGGCCGCCTCAGCAGCAGATTTATGGGATTATGTCAAGGGAAATCAGGAAGAAAGGGAAATTTGGCGGCAAATGACCGAAAAATACTGGCCCGGCTCCCTAACTTTGGTTTTACCCGCTTCTGAAAAAGTACCAAAAGTTCTTAACCCGAAGGATCCTAGCACGATTGGTATCCGAGTTCCCGCTCATGCGATCGCAAGAGAAATTCTCGGTCGAACTGGTGTTTTAGCGACCACAAGTGCTAATCTGTCAGGACAAGAGCCTTTATTGACTCCAGAAGCGATTATGACTACTTTTCCCTCGGTGACGGTGTTAGCGCCCACAGAAAGGCAAGCATGGGGAATAATCAATAGTGGACAACCCTCCACCGTCGCGCGTTGGCAATGTCAAGGATGGGATATCTTACGACAAGGGGCAGTTTTTCTGTAAATATGGACGATATTGACGCTTTAAAACGGGAATTACAGCAAACTCGCCTCGCTTATCAGATGGCCGTGGCAATTAATCACCTCAAAAGCAGTTTTTTGGGACGGGTTGCCCACGAATTGCGATCGCCATTGAGCAGTATGATCAGTCTCCATCAACTGATTCTCGCCGATCTTTGTGAAAGTCCGGCCGAGGAAAGGGAATTTATCGCCCAGGGGCAACTGGCGGGCTGTAAACTGATGGCAATGCTCGATGAGATGATTAATCTTTCTAAACTAGAGTCTGGTAATATACCTCTCGATCGAGAAATTTTTTCTTTAACTAAACTCTGGCAAGATTGGGCAAGTCTAACCTATTTACAGGCAGCTAATCGCAATACTAAGCTTAAATTTAGCCCTTTAACCGATGATATTGCTATTATTGCCGATTATCAGCGTTTATCCTCCGCTCTTGTCCTTCTCGTCGATGCAGCGATCGCCAACTTAACGAGTGGCTCTATTTGTATATCGGTAAGTGCCCTTGGCGAGAAAAAAGTCACTATTACCCTAGAATTTCCGGGGGAAATCGCTCTCTGGCAAATGCCAGAAATTTCCCCTTTGAGTTTAGAATCAAAGCCAGAAGAAGTAAAACAATTTACTCAAGCTCTCGGTCTTTCTCCCGGTCTTAAATTTCAGTTAGCGAAAGGCATTATCGAAGTCTCGGGGGGGGAAATGAGCTTAGATCAAATCGATAACAATAGTCAGGACAAGCTCACACGGATCGTTTTTTCTTTACCTCGATCGCCGGATAGGAAAACTCCTCGGGATAACGATTAAATAATACCATCGTCGTGGTGGCGTTGCTTTGGAAACCAATGCGCCGGTAAAAATTTTCTTGATTAGTAGTCATCAAATAGACTCTTTCCACCCGATTTATTCGGGGATGGGCCAAGACTGTTTCTACTAATTTACGCCCTAAACCCGCTCCCTGATAATCGGGATGAACGATCACATCCCAAATAGTTGCCCGATAAATGCCGTCAGAAATGGCGCGAGCAAAACCAATTAATTGCCGCTCATTCCACACCGTCACCACCGGATCACTATAGTCAATTGCGGTTTCTAAATCTTCTAAACGGCGATCGATTGCCCAAAATGCGGTTAAATTAAATAATTCTCGTAGTTGCGATAGATCTATCTTGCTTTTATCCTCGTCAAACTGAATCTGACTACAATCAACCATGATATTTCCTTAGTCTAAGACTAAAAAATAAAAGAGGATTCACGCTCGATCGGACTGATTTATGAGCAATTTCCCCTCATCTATGTGTTTGATTATACTCAATGCCTCAGATAATCTCTAGTTGATTTATCGTGATTTCTTGACAAGTCAGGATTCAGGATTCAGGAGTCAGGAGGAGATAGGGTGATAGGGTTTTGGGGTGATAGGGTTGAGACAGCTTCCCCACTTCCCCATTACCCCACTTCCCCATTACCCCACTTCCCCATTACCCCACTTCCCCACACCCCACACCCCACACCCCACTTCCCACTTCCCACACCCCACTTCCCACACCAATGCTTAACAATCAAAGATCTTCGCCAGTGTCTGTCATTTGTTTAGGGGAAATCCTCTCTGATCTAATTGCCGATCAAAGCGAGCGCTCTATAGAGCAAGTGACTTCTTGGACAACCTATGCCGGGGGTGCGCCGGCAAACGTGGCCTGTGGATTGCGAAAATTGGGCATAAATTCGGCTTTTATCGGTTGTGTGGGCAAAGATCAACGAGGGGAACAGTTAATCGCCTTGCTAGACGCTCTCGGAGTCGATACTACTGGTGTACAGTATCATGCCACCCTACCCACCCGACAAGTTTATGTCACCCGCGATGCTGGGGGAGACAGACATTTTGCGGGTTTTGGCGGCATTAAAACGACGGATTTTGCCGATACTGCCCTTAATGGTGACTTATTAGCCGAAAATCTGTTTAAAAATGCCGATTATCTAGTGATGGGAACCCTAGGGTTAGCCTATCCCCCGGCGAGAGCGGCGATGATGCGCGCCCTCGAATTAGCTAAAATTTACGGGGTGAAAGTATTGATCGATATCAACTGGCGGCCGGTTTTTTGGCCTAATCTTGAGGCCGCTCCCGATCGGATTCGAGATTTTATCTTCCGGGCCGATTTGCTCAAATGTAGCGAGGAAGAAGCCGCATGGTTATTTGGCACTGATACCCCCGGAGAAATATCATCACAATACCCCAATTTAGGGGCAATTCTGGTTACTGGCGGCGCAAAAGGTTGTAAATATCATTTAGGCAAAAATAGCGGCACTGTCGAGGCTTTTCCCGGGGAGGTGGTGGATACAACCGGGGCAGGAGATGGCTTTGTGGCGGGTTTTTTGGCTCGTGCCGGTCTTGGAGGCGATAAAATTGGGGAAAATGCCGATTTAGCCCGTAAGGCGGTGATTTATGCCTGTGCGGTGGGGACAATGGTGACAGGGGGGGCAGGAGCGATCGCATCCCAACCGACTCGGGAACAGCTGGAGGAGTTTCTAGCGGCCTTTGACTCCTAGAAATTAGCCCTTATTTGCCAGTTTTTTGGTCAAACCAGTCTAAAACCCGATTCCATGCCCACCAGCGATCGCTATCGCCCCACTGACGCTGACAGGATAAACTGCTGATATAACCCACATGACCACCGTGGTTGGTTAAGAGTAGATCCACGTGGGGATTATCAGCGATCGCTGCTTGCAGATCGGGAATAACTGCGGGGGAAAAGAGGGGATCATCGGCCGCGTAGAGGATAAAAGTGGGTTTAGTTAAATAGGGTTGAAAGGGCAAGGGACTACTAGCGGCATAATAGTCATAGACTGTCTCAAATCCTAGCTTTTTAATCACTAATTCTCGATCGAATCCGGCAATCGTGGTGGCGCGAGTAATTGCTTCGGGATCGATATGATCGGGATGAGCCTTATGGATGCGTTTGGCTAACTTGCGTAATTCCCTGGCGATCGCTTTTTCCAAATGTTTCCCCCAGGGATCCCGGACGAGATAGGATAAAGAACGATTAGAGTCTAAATTAGGACAAATTACCGCACCACCGCCGATATCGACGGGATCGATCCCCATATCTTCCTGATTCTCTGCCGATTTAATTCCCCAGAGGGCTAATTGTCCCCCCAGAGAGTAACCTGTGAACCAAAAAGGAGCAGGACAGCCCATTTTTTGGGCTTGGGCGGCAATATGAAGGAAATCTAGCCCTTCATAGATGCCATCGGAGGTGAGAGTCGGGGATAATTCGGCTGTCTTACCGTGGGCCCGCCAATCGAAGAGGACGACTGCGTAGTTTCTTGCTACGGCTTTTCTGCCTAAAATTCTTAAAAACCATTGATTATCTAAGTCTCCCGTGATGCCGTAGGTGCCGATAATTGTTCCTTTCGCTTGCGGGGGAATGGAAACAATCCCGTAGATAGGGACGGCATTGGCCCCGGTGAAAATGGTTTCTTGATAGACTGGTTCGGGAATAGCGATCGTATTTTGCCAGGTTTCTCGCGCTTTTAGGGACACATAGAGAGTCATGGCAAAACCGTTTTTCAGCAATGGGGGCGGAGTGTAGGTGAGATTATCGGTCTTCGTCCTCGGATGGGCAATCATAGCAGCACAGGGGAATCAAAAAGTCAAGAGGGGGAGACAAAAATTAACTTATGCCCACCGCTTTCTTAAAAATTGTAAAGCAAATTGTCCCAAGCGGCGAGCAACTCTGGCAGGGCAGTGGCCGACCAATTGCCCTCACAACCGCGACCTTGATAGAGAATAAATCGCAGGGAATAATTATCGGGAAATCCTGCCGCTTCTAACCATAAAAGCTCGCTTTCCGCTTCACAAGCAATACTTTCTTCATCCATTAATTCTGTGGCCATGGCCGCCATAGTTGCGGTCAATTGTGATAGTAACCGACGCAAATCTTGCCACTCGGCCTCGGTCAATTCGATCGCCCAATCATCGCCACCAATTAATCCTTTATAAACGGCTGCCTTAGAATCCCAACCGAGTCGCCAACCTGAACCATATTTGAGAATTTTTTCCATAATTTTCTAGAATTTTAATAGGTCGGCATCTCCCGGTTTTGATAAAGATGGACGACGGGGAGAAGGACTAGGAGAAGGGCTAGGATTGGGGGTTTCTTGGGGGAGAATGGCAGGGTTATAAATTTCGACTAGAAGGGTGACTAACTGCTGCCGTTGACGACGATTAAGACTGTTAATCGCTTTGATATCGGCAGCCATGGGATTAACGGTAAGGGTTGCTTGTCCGGGATAGTTTTCTTCGCTGATTTTCTCGTTCACTCCTAGATAATCCCCTAGGGTTAATTGCCAATCAAAACGGATGAGAGTAAACCTTTTTTTTGTATCTTGATGATAACGAAGAAAGCGACTTATTAAAGTATTATTCGGATCGATCACCCCTGTATCTCGACGGGTATAGTTGTTTTCTTTCGGTAAATCTGGCATTGCTTGATAAATTTGTTGAGCAACTGTTTCGGGTCGTTGAATTTGGCTCATCCCGGGGGATTGCCACGATAAACCCCAGAAAAATATCCCTATTCCTAGCCAGAATAATAATATTATTATTTGCTTAATTTTCAGCTTTTGAGGGAATTTTAACAGCATATTAATCAAGAAAAGATTGAAGTTAATTATCTAGCACCAGTGGTAATTTTTCAGGAACAATTCAAGGGATGCTGTACTGCATTTAAACTGCGTATTGTCATCTGTAGTACAAATGCTCAACCCCCCTCTCCCTGCTCCCATGAAGTCTTAACGAGTAATTCAGATAGTCAACAGCTTAGTCATCCCCATCATAGCAAAGAGCGGACACGATCGAGAGGCCAGTAAACTTTATAGGCTTGACCAACGATATAACTTTCCGGCAAAAAACCCCAAGCATGGGAATCAAAACTATGGTTACGATTATCTCCCAAAACAAACAGGGTTTTTGGGGGTACAGTCATAAATTCTATTTCATAATTGGCCAACTCGGCGGTGTAGGGTTCCTCGATAACTTGCCAGTTGAGATAAACTTTACCCCTGCGGATTTCAATGGTATCCCCAGAAATAGCGATGACTCGTTTGATAAAAAAATCTCCAGAATTAGGCTCTAGTTGCTTAATTTTTTCGGGAGTTCTAAAAACAATTATATCGCCTCTTTTCGCTTGATAATTACCAGATTGACTGACGAAAATGCGATCACCTACTGCGAGGGTAGGCAGCATGGATTCGCTCGGAATCTCGAAAAATTCTATTCTTTGATCTAACCAATCGGGAAAATAATTACAGATAATTCCCCAAGTAAAAATTGCTGCCACCATCAGCGCCAAAATGGAACGATAGGTGTGACGATGGGGATGAAATTGATCGGGGAAAGTGTGATAAACATGATAAACAGCGATTGCTGTAATTAAAGGGGTAAGAAAGAGTATATTGTCCAAAAAATGCTCCATTTTTAGGGTAATCAGGGATATAGTCAGAAAAATTATCCCTAAGATCACCTTATCGGCGTACAATTGCCCTAACCCCGGTATAATCCGGTTAGCGAAGACGGCAAACCATGGGTTTTTTTGTTGGCGGGGAATTTTCTCTAAGCTGTTATTCTGTCTGGAATAATAAACAGTCCAGTGAGCGTCAAAAATATTGCTAATGTAAACGATAACCAGAGCAACTATTCCCCCTAATCCCCAGCTTACATGGCCATTGTGGCTAAAAATTGACCAAATTGTCACAATTATTAATATTACTTGAGCGATTGCCAAAAGGGTTGCTTTTTGGTTTTTGTTAGCATACCATTGTCCCAAACCGGGGAAAAACATCGAGAGATTGACCGCTAACCAGGGATCTTTTGCTTGTGAATTAGTCGCATAAGGACGAGAAACAGCCGAAAAAAGGGAGGGTTTGCTCATAGTATAGACCTATTGCCAATTCAGTAAACAGAGTGATCAGTAAACAGTAAACAGTAAACAGTGAACAGTTAACTTAAAACCCAAGTCTGATAACTGATAACTGGTAACTGATAACTATTATAGCAACCAACAAAACTTAATGCTTTTACTTCAATTTAGCACCTCTCATTACTGTCGCAAAGCTCGTTTAGCCCTAGGTTATAAGGGGATTGATTACCAAGTAGAAAATCTCACCCCCGGACTACATATCCTCAAACTCAGGCCTCTAACCAAAGGGTTAACCACTGTCCCCGTTTTAATGGCAGCAGATGAGATTATTGCCGATTCTACTGCCATTTTAAAATATTTAGAAAAAGTAGTTCCTTTCCCCTCTTTTATTCCCGCTGGGGAAAAGGAGAAAAATCAAGCTTGGTTACTAGAGGATTGGTTAGATGAAAGTATTGGAGTAGCGACGAGATTTGTCTATTATAATTATCGCGCTGGAGAGGGAAAAGCGATCGATCCTTCCCTGAGTAGTCAAATAATTATTAATATCGTGCGACAACAATATAAAATCACCCCGGCAAGGGTAAAACTAGCGGAGGAGCGACTAGAAAATGCCCTCAAGATTCTAGAATATTGGCAAAATCAGCCCTATTTGGTGGCGGATAAATTAAGTGTAGCCGATATTGCCGCCACTGCCCTACTCAGTCCTCTGGCTCTAATTCCCAGTTATCGTCAAAAATATCCCTGGTTGTTTGCTAGAATCGGGGAAATTCATCAACAGTGTCGAGAAAAATTGCCCCCCGGTTTAAATTAAATGCAGCGAACGACAAAAATTATCATCCTCATCTCGATCGGTTTCTTATCGCCACTAAAAGCCCTTGCTTTGCCCTCTCCCGAAGATATTCCCGAAGAAGTTTTACGAGCAGAAATTATCACTTCGGCTCGCTCGCCCCTTGATAATCAACCCCTAACTGCGGCAGAATATGCCTTACTAGAAGAACAATTAGCCACCAGCATTTATCCCCCCCAAATTAATCCCAAGATTCGACAATTAATTGCCCTGAGAAGATTACAAAAATTCCTCCAGATATTGATACCTTTCTATCGTTAAAATCAAAATAGTCAATCTCCTTTGGCAAGAGTGCCTATGCTAACCGAAAAGTTTAGAGAGGATTAGATCAAGGCGATCGCTTTTATCGCCAGCAGACAAAAATCCCGTGTTATGATTAATGAAAAAATCATAAAGTTTTGTAACAAACCTTGACTGCTATCCTCCGCCCCCAAGAAAAGCCCCTGCTTAATCGTCCTTGGTACTCCCTGTCCCCTCTCTGGCAAGGAGACGAAACCGATGTTAAACAAGGTTTACCCCATAGCCAACTCGCACCCCCGTGGCAGATTTTAATTCTCGGCGATGGTTCTCCCACCCGTCATTTACAACTTTTAACCGGTGAAAAAACGGAAGTGGATGTGATCGATATGTCCCCCATCGGCGACGATGAGGATGGCGCACCGATGAAAATTAGCCTGATTCCGGGGCCGAGATTGCGTCGTCAAGTCTGGTTACGCACAGCTAGTGGTCAAAGGTTAGCCTATGCCGCTTCTTGGTGGTCTGTCAATCAAGTGGACGAATATCTAGAAAATCGTTCCCTACCGATTTGGGAAAGTCTCTCGCGGCTGCACACGGAATTGTATCGCGATGTGCAGGGACTTTATTACGGTCATTCCCCGGAATTAGAAATAGCTTTTGGGGAAAAAGGAGCATTTTGGGGTCGTCATTACCTATTTTGGCACGCTCGCCAACCCCTTACCCTGATTTACGAGGTTTTTTCTCCCTATCTCCGTAAATACCTCGGCGAAATGAGAATTGATCAATTAGGATAACTGCCGTAGATATTTCTATGTAGGGTTTACTGAATAAAGCTAAAAACCTTGTTGGATAATATCTTTAGGCTTTTTTGAAATCAAAAAGTGGGGGAAATTTAGGCACTTTTTCCCTGAAAATTAGGTAATTGGCCACCTCAAAACTGGTAAAACCCCACACCCCACCTGCCCCCCCGATGTCGGGGGGGTTGGGGGGGCCACACCCTACCCCCACGAAAAACTTTTTGCCGCAAACCCTAGTTAAGCTTTGGAGAGAATTAAATGATTTTTCTCCGTTAATTTTGCCATCCAACCCGGTTCAATCACAATCGTGCTGATTTTTTCGATAATAATTGCGGGTCCTGCCAGACAATCAAAAGGTTGCAGCTCTGAACGCTGATAAATTGGCGTTTCTCGCCATTGATTAGCCAGAAAAACCGCTACTCGATCGAGGATAGGAGGTAATTCTCCCATCGGACGGGAGCGAGTTAAAATTGCTTCTTTGGGACTGTCCATAGTCTGGATCAATTCCACGGCAATCGACTCAACAATTAAAGCTTTTTGTTCTTGCTTAAACCCATAACGTCTTTGATGTTCCCGTTCAAAATCCTGACGCATTTGATCGCTAAAATTAACCGCTAAAGTGGCATCACTGCCTTGATATTTTAAACTAACTTGCTGCCGCACCTGATTATAATCCTCTAATTCCCGACCCGCTAAAACTTCTAATTCGTTCATTTCCGTGAGCAACTGCCCGATTAAATCGGCATTTAACGGCTGTTCGATCGCTTTTTCTTTAATTACCCTCAAATCGGCCAAACCCATGCCGTAGGCGCTTAAAACTCCAGCGTAGGGATGGAGAAAAATACTTTTCATTCCCAGAGTATCGGCAATTAAACAGGCCACTTGACCCCCGGCACCGCCAAAGGTACAAAGAGTATAATCACTGAGATCATAACCCTTTTGTAGAGAGATTTTTTTAATCGCATTAGCCATATTTTCCACGGCAATTTGAATAAACCCCGCAGCCAGCAGTTCAGGACTATTATTACCCCCCATTGTTGCCGCTAATTCGTGAAACTTTGTCAGCACAATCTCTTTATCTAGGGGTAAATTTCCCTCTTGTCCAAAAATAGCGGGAAAATAGGCAGCTTGAATTTTTCCTAACAAAACATTAGCATCGGTAATTGTTAATGGTCCACCCCGTCGATAACAGGCAGGTCCCGGATTAGCTCCGGCACTTTCTGGTCCGACCCGAAAACGATAACCATCATAGACTAAAATCGAACCTCCACCAGCGGCTACGGTGTGAATACTTAACATCGGCGCTCGCATTCTTACGCCAGCAATTTCGTTATCTGTTTGGCGCTCGTATTCCCCTTGAAAATGAGAAACATCGGTGCTAGTTCCCCCCATATCAAAACTGATAATTTTGCTAAATCCTGCCCTTAAACTGGTTTGTACTGCCCCGACTATTCCCCCCGCAGGACCAGATAAAATGCTATCTTTACCCTGAAATTTATCGGCGGTGACTAAACCGCCATCGGATTTCATAAATAGTAAGCTAGTTTTCGGTAATTGCTGGCTAATACTATCAACATAGCGGCGTAAAATTGGCGATAAATAGGCAGAGACTACCGTGGTATCTCCCCGGGATACCAGTTTCATTAAAGGACTGACTTGATGGGAAATGGCTAGATGAGTAAAGCCGATTTCTTCGGCAATGGCTGCCACTTGTTTTTCGTGGTCAGGATAACGATAACTGTGCATAAAAACAATCGCACAACTGCGGATACCCGCTTGATAAACTGGTATTAAATCGGCTTTAACTTGGGCGGGATTAACGGTGATTAATTCCTGTCCTTGACTATCGTAGCGTTCGGCCACTTCGATAACTTGTTCGTATAATAAAGAAGGAAGAATAATTTGACGGGCAAAAATATCGGGGCGATTTTGATAGCCAATTCTCAAGGCATCTTTAAAACCTTTGGTGATTAACAAAACCGTGCGCTCTCCTTTTCTTTCTAACAGCGCATTGGTGGCTACCGTTGTTCCCATTTTAATCACTTCGATGTTATCTAGGGAACCGCTAATATCTTTGATCCCTTGAATGACTGCATCCGAGTATTTTTCGGGATTCTCCGAGAGCAGTTTATATAGAACAATCCACTGTTGATCAGCAAGGGGAACAATCAGAAATCTAGCGGCATCTCTAGCTAGTCGTTCCATAATTTCTGGTCGATCGATTATCGCCACTATATCGGTAAAAGTTCCCCCTCGATCGATAAAAAATTTTAACATAATCCCTTCCAGTTCTCAGAATCAATTAACAATTGCGCCTAATCCTTTTAAAATAAACTAGATTGATCTATCTGAGTAAGCAAAATGTCCACAGGAATCGCTATTTTAGGGGTAGGACGTTGGGGAGTGCATTACGTCCGTCATTTTTCTCAACATCCCTCAGCACAAGTAGTGGCGATCGTTGACTCCTCCCCTGAAAAACTTCATCTCTGTCGCGATCAATTTAATCTCGATACTAATAAGGTTATTTTAGCCAATGACTGGGAATCTATTCGCAATCACCCCGAAATCTCGGCTGTGGTCGTCGTTACTCCCGCCATCAGTCATTATCCCCTGATTAAAGATGCTCTTAATTTAAGTTATCACGTCCTCGCCGAAAAACCCTTAACCCTCAATCCCCAAGAATGTGCCGAATTAACGGCATTAGCGGCGCAAAAACAGCGTATTTTATTAGTTGATCATACCTATCTTTTTCATCCGGCCGTTATCACCGGACAAAAAGTCCTGCAATCCGGGGGTATCGGTAAACCTCTTTATGGTTATGCCACTCGCACCCACCTGGGGCCAGTTCGTCAGGATGTGTCCGCTTTGTGGGATCTAGCTATTCACGATATCTCGATTTTTAATCATTGGTTAAATAGTACACCAGTATTAATTCAGGCACGAGGAACGGTTTGGCTACAACCTAATCTAGCCGATTTAGTCTGGTTAACCCTGATCTATGGCGATGGTTTTCAAGCGACTATTCACCTTTGTTGGTTGAATCCCGATAAACAGCGACGTTTAGGGATAGTTGGCAGCGAAGGGACTTTAATTTTCAATGAATTAGACTCTCGATCGCCTTTAACGCGACAAAAGGGCTATTTTGAACGTCAGGAAGCCTATTTTATTCCCCGGGGACAGGAGACGGAATCTATCCCTATTGCCGATGGTGAACCCCTAAAAGCATTGTGCGAACATTTTCTAGAGTCGGTGGCTACGGGTGTCAATTCTCCTGTATCTTCGGGATCGGTAGGGACGGAATTAGTCAAAATCCTCCAGGCAGCAGAATTATCTCTAGCCAGAGGTGGAGAGATCGTGCGCTTAGAATAGGGAAACATGGGATTGATAAGTAGGGTCTGCTGAAAAAGTTTTTCGTGGGGACAGGGTGTGGGGTGTGGGGTGTGGGGTGTGAAGTATAACCTGATTTGCTATTGACGAGGAGTTTGTACGGCGTTAGATTTATTAGAGGTTTTCTTAATTTGTACCCAGTAAGGGGGTATCGGAAATTCTGTTAATCCTTCCTGCAGCACAGGTTATGGCTTTTTGTCAATGGGGAAGTCCAGAACCCGATCGGTGCGTAGCGCGCTCGATCGCTAACGGCTCAAATCAGCGACGGCATTAGAAAGCAAGCTCGGCAGCGACGAATTGCGACCGTCCGCTGCCACGCAGTGTTAGCTGGTGGTTCAAGGAAATAACTCAAAGTAATCGCAGTGACTTGGACGAATAATCGAAAAATCTCGGCGATCAAGTGTGTAAACGCGAGTAATAGTAAGCCTTTCAGCTATGGCAATGATCGCTGCATCTGTAAAGTCAAGCTGATTGTCAGCATATTGTTCCAATATCTCATGCACTCGTACCAAGTCTTCTGGGATTACAGGTTCAACTTGAACCGCATCAGGTGTCATACTGGATACAAAACGGCGCATTGCTTGGTGGCCCAATCTTGATGCAATCAGATAGCAGACCTCAGGCAGGACAACGACAGGTAGAACCAATGGCTCATTCACGCTTTGAGCAATAGCCAACACCCGTTGATGATTGCGATCGCCCTGATCGGTCAAGGCAAACAAAAAACTGGTGTCAAGTATCGCCGTCATACTGAATTGCTTGGGTTAAGATTCCAGCCGGACACCGGATCAATCTCATTGCCTAGAATCTCTTCATCACGTTCTGAAATATCCTCTTGACCAGAGTTGCCTAAACCTGCAACTGCAAGCAGAAAACTAGAAGAATGAGTGGTCAGTTCTCTTTGATGGGCTGCTTTATAGCGAAGATAGTCCAGAAAATTAGACAGTTCCACTAAAGCCTCATCAGGGAGAGCCTTGACTGCTTCAATTAGCGGTTGCCGTTCTATGATGCTTCTATCCATTACTAAATCTTAGATTAGGACTTCTCCTATTTTACTCCTCAACTCAACGAACAGGCTCACTTACTAACTATCACAGCAGGTAACACCTGAATACAGTCCGCACAAATTGGCATGAAGTCAAAGATCACAGTTGGGGGTCTGCCGTTAACCTAACCCACCAGAGCGGCGTACTGCTACGCAGTGCCTTCGGCATCGCACTTAGACTCACAGTTTCAATAAATGTGCATGGTGCGTTCCCCAAAATCTCTTGGTGGAGCAGTAGGAGCCATATTAGAGAACGCACCCTACAAGATTGCGATCTGCTACGCAGTGCCTTCGGCATCGCACTACCTTTTTATGTAAAGTCCCAAATCACCGAGGCTATCCCCGTCAGAGTAGCACTGCATTTTATTAATCTCAGTTAGCACACAAGTCTCTTTTAATAGACTAAAAACTCTAATTGAACCATTGGAAAGGACTTGATAATCCCATTTATAGGATGCCCCAACCAAACCAGTTTTCAGCTCTTGGTAATCATGAACTTTACCATCTTTTTGAAAGACCCTATATTTAGAAATGTATTCATTACTAAGTCCCACATTGTACCATCTTCCTATATAATTTTGCTTGGCTGCAACAGGAGTGCTGTGAATATTCCACCCAAATGTAGAAACTATGGCGGTGGTGGTCATCAGTAATTTATGCAGTTTTTTCATGGTAATGTCCTGAATAAATAGGGGCTGCTGAAAAAGTTTTTCGTGGGGGCAGGGTGTGGGGTGTGGGGTGTGGGGTGTGGGGTTTTACCCATTTTCAGGTGGTCAATTACCTAATTTTCAGGGAAAAAATCCC
>NZ_SFBZ01000124.1:0-5510 GCF_007095495.1 Microcystis sp. M_QC_C_20170808_M9Col
AATTATAGATGATTTCCTGACCTAAGATCACATTTTATTCTTTTTTCCACTTCAATCTAAGAATTGAGAAAAAAGCAAAACCTTATATTATACCATAAAAAAATTATGCAAGAGGTCTATTAAACAATTCAGAGGATTCCTCTGAATTATCCTCATATTGTAGATATTCGGCAAAGGTTTCAAAGCGTGGTTTAGTTGTTAACATAATTCTTAGTCTTTTTTGGTTGTTTAATTGATTGTTATGGCAACCAAGAGCGATCTAGTAATTGTTCTAGTGAGTAAGGACATTGAGAGGGAAAAATCACAGTATTTACTGTTTTGATTTTGACGAAACCTAACGCATCTTGGTGGATCGATTTTAATTCTTATTCTCAATAACTACAGAGATTAGCCGTCATTTTTCGCCTTAATTGAGTACGAAAATTATAGATTTATTCCTGCCAATTAATTATATTATATTCTGCTTCTTTTGTCCAGTATTGCATCAATAATAAATGGCGGATAACCTGTTCTAAAAGACTGGCTACCGCATTTTTCTTTTCTTTGCCCAAATCCTCTAATTCCTCGATTAAAGGTTCTAAGTCTAGCTGTTGAAATTGATGATTTCTGAGTAAGCTAACGGTTTCTCCTAGCCATTGAGAGTCATCAATCTCATAGAGTTGTTTTAATTGATCAACACCCAGCATAATTGATGATCTCCATTAGCATTTTTCTAGTTTTGAGTGTCTTGACATCAGTAAAGCTTAGTGATTAACATAAAATTTACTCCATTGCATTGGTAAATTAGTCAAAAAGTTTTAATTGTTATGATTGGCAATAAATTGACGAACAATCTCAACTCTTAGATTTAATTCCCGCGCAATTTGTTCTTCGTTAAGTCCCAACCTAACCAGAAGAGGAATTGTTTCCAATTTCCCTTCAAGTTTTCCTTCAAGTTTTCCTTCAAGTTTTCCTTCTTCTTTAGCTTCTTGATAAAACTTGGTTTGTTTCCATTCAGTGAGATTAAACATAGCTTCTAACTCCTGGCGACTTTTCTGAGGAAATTTGTAGATAATAATCTTCTCGATTAACTCGATAACATTTCGTTGAGTGTTAGGGTCAATAATCTGTTTGCGGGTTTGCTCAATCAAGGATTGAACCTGTTCGGGTGCTTTTTTCCCACTGATGAGGATAAACTGGAGGATACTTATCCCCAGAGAGGGAGGAGATTCAGCCTCGACTTCATCGAGATATATTCGTTGGATCCGCTCTAAGTTTAGCAAATTTTGGTAAGCGATGGGAAACCCAATGTCCAAGCGGCGCTTTCCCCACAGAATCACGGGACAGCAGGCGCGTTCCGGCTTATACTGCTTGAGATACAGGAAGATCTGAGTCATAAATCGCCAATAAAAATCCTCGTCCTTTTGAAATTGAACTTCGACAAAGTAAAGCGGATAATCCGGGTGGTCAGCATCGGGAATAAATACCCCATCGAGCCGGAAAGCCAATTCTTTGATTTCGATTGACTTGAATTGATAATTTTGCGCTAGATTCGGAGATTCCCCCAGCAGTTGAAAGAGAAGTTCGGGAAAGACTTGAAATAGGGTATAAAAGATTTTATCGGTTTTCATTACTCCTTCTTTGGTCGTCAAGTCAATAGTCTTTTTATGAATTTGTGTGAAGTTTTTGTTAAATTTAGATTACTCTAACTAGATTAATTTTTTATCCTTGCCATTCCCAATTGCAAAACCTCTAAAACCTTGACTAAGTCACCGGCTAGTAAAGCATCTCTATCTAACCATAATCCAGGGAATATCTGAGAACAAATTATCCCTTCTGAGTTCGGTTCAAGTTTAATATATTCTTCATTGGTTAATCTAAACCAATCAAATTCTCCATCGTCAACTCGCCAGACTAGATATTCTTGCACTTGGTTACGGCGATAAACCTTAAGTTTTTGATGTAAGTCAAGGGAGACGGTACTCGCTGCAATTTCGACGATTAACTCTGGCGCACCTTCGACATAACCATCCTCACTAATTGTTGATTGTCCACCATTTTTAATTCTTAATAGTGCATCGGGTTGAGGTTCATTGTCCGCATCAAGACGAACCGTACAATTATCCCCTAATTGCAGATTGGGAGTAAAGGCTTTATACACACTTAGCCAACCTATAATATCAGCATGGGGTTCACCATGGTTCTTAATTCTGAGGGGAGAAGCCATAATATAAACAATTCCTTCAATGAGTTCTGCTTTTTTCAGATTTGGCATGGCATTATATCTACGCTCAAATTCACGACGAGTGAGCTTGTCCCCATTTTCTAGGCGTGGAATGGTTAATTGAGGAGAAATCGTTGTAGTTGCTATCATCTTGGTATTTCCTGTCGTCAAAACATGGGTAATTCTAAAGTAAATCCGGGTAAAACGCTCTCCCCAGATAAGGTGGTTGGTAATGAGACGATTTCTACTTCCTGATTTTGGCGATAGATGGCTACCTGTTGACTAATGGGATCAATTAACCAACCCAATCTTAAGCCACTATCAAGATATTCCTGCATTTTTGCTTGTAGTTGGGTTAAGGGATCAGTGCGTGATCTTAATTATATCACAAAATCAGGACAAATTCTCGCAAATTTTTCTTGTTCTTCTCGGGGTAAAGCTTCCCAGCGTTCATTAGCAATCCAAGCAACATCAGGGGAACGTTTACCACCCTTGGGTAAGGTAAATATAGTGGAAGAACTAAAGACTTTACCGAGTTTTGTTTGACGATTCCAAATAACTAAATCGGCGTTCAAATCTGATTCTCGATTTCCACTAATAGCACCAACAGGCGGCATAATGATTAATTCTCCTTCGGCATTTTGTTCAATTCGCCAATCGTCGTTATTATGGCAAAGTTGATAAAATTGCTCATCGCTTAAATTGACGGATTTTAAGTTTAAGATCATCGGTTTGACGGTAATCATGGTGGTTAATTTGCCTAATTAAATACTTGAGAAACTTTTAAATTGAGTTGACTAAATATAGCGGATATTACTAAGTCATCATTGCTAAGATTACCAACCTGTGTGTAAGTATCTACTCTTAATTATAAGACTAAAATGGTTTGAGTTTGAGGAGCAACTATCCAGTATTTGGGAATCCCACAATCTTGATATTGAATTCTTTTAGCGATGTAATCTCTCTCTCTTTAGATTTCCCCTGGACTAACCACTTCAATGACTAATAAGGGGGGGTAAAATGGAAAGAAGAATCGTATTTCTCTGGGAGAGTAATTGAATATGTTCTTCTCGAATAATGGTTAAGTCAGGACAACGGTTTTTCGGTTCGCATCTCACTTCTAATTCTCAACCATGTCCTCTGACTCTCCGATGTCCAACAAGTGAGGCAAATGTGAGAAAAAGAAAGTTAGCGATTTGAAATTTAAGTCCTGATTCTGGTGGCAATTCTCCCAATTTTTCGTTAAATAATTCAGATGATTCCTCTGAATTATCCTCATATTGTAGATATTCAGCAAAGGTTTGAAAGCGGGGTTTTGTTATTAACATAAAATTTACTACGTTTTCAAGAATTTAAATATGCCCAGAAAACCTCGAAATTTACAAGCTGGTTATTCCTACCACGTCACCACACGCTGCAATAACCGAGAGTTCAAACTATCCAAGCGGGAATGCCTGGAGGTATTTCTTTATGCCATCAAGAAGGCTTTAGACAAACACCAGTTTAAGCTTTATGCTCTCTGTATCATGTCTAATCATGTCCATTATCTGATCGCACCTGCCCAACCAGAAGATTTACCCAAAATTATGCACTTTCTCAACTGGTACAAGGCGATGTGATCCCCCCGCCTTCGGCTTCCCCCGTCGTGCGTTTCATTTTTGAGTCAAGACCTAATTTAGCGGCGTGATTGCTCTAAAATAAGGTCATCGCCTGATCAGTATATAGCAATGACCTTAATCGCTGTCATCGATTATGACATGGGAAATCTGCACTCTGCCTGTAAAGGACTGGAAACCGTGGGTGCAGTGCCGAAAATTACCGATTCTCCCCTCGATCTGGAAAAAGCTGACGCTATTGTCTTACCCGGAGTCGGTTCTTTTGATCCTGCTGTCCGGCAAATTCGCAGCCGTCATCTAGAAAAACCGATCAAAGCGGCGATCGCTAATGGTAAACCCTTTCTCGGTATCTGTCTCGGTTTACAAATTCTCTTTGAGACATCGGAGGAAGGTCAAGAGGCGGGTTTAGGGATTATTCCGGGGACAGTGCGCCGTTTTCGCTCGGAACCTGGCATTACCATTCCCCACATGGGTTGGAATCAATTAGACTTCACCCAGCCGGATCATGCTCTTTGGCAGGGATTACCCCCGCATCCTCACGTCTATTTTGTCCATTCCTATTATGTTGATCCCCTTGATAGTCATGTAACTGCTGCCACCGTCACCCACGGCAGTCAAACGGTGACGGCAGCGATCGCTCGTGATCGTTTGGTAGCGGTGCAGTTTCACCCGGAAAAATCCTCGACTAATGGCTTAAAAATTCTGGCTAACTTTGTTCAGCAGGTGCAAAAATTAGCTTTAGTCTCCTAAATAAGCCTTTAAAACCCGCTCGTTTTTTTGGATTTCGCTGGGAATACCATCGGCTAAATTTGTCCCTTCTGCTAATACCCAAATGTGGTGACAAAGGGACATAATCACATCCATATTATGCTCGATAATCAAAAAGGTAATTCCCTGACGATTCCATTCGATAATATGGTCGTTGATTTGAGCGATTAAAGTGGGATTAACTCCGGCGGCCGGTTCATCTAATAAAATTAATTTTGGCTTGGTCATTAGCACTCGGCCAATCTCTAATAATTTACGCTGTCCTCCCGATAAAGCTCCCGCATAATCGTGCGCTTTTTCCCCCAGACCGATCGAATCTAATATGTCCAAAGCTTTGTCACGATTTTCCTGTTCCTGTTGGCGAATTTTTGCCCCCTGAAACCAGACGTTGAGAAAATTTTCGCCCGTTTGCCCCGGACTAGCTAAGAGCATATTTTCTAACACCGTTAATCGGGATAATACCCTTGCTACTTGAAAAGTTCTCACACATCCTTTCAGGGCAATTTGATAGGGAGGCAGCTGATGAATGGGCTGACCATCAAGAAAAACTTCTCCTTTATCTGGGCGAATAAAATTAGATAAAAGGTTAAAAAGTGTGGTTTTGCCGGCTCCATTTGGACCGATTAACCCAGTGATGCTGCCCTGCGGCACATCCAAATAAGCATTATTGACGGCGCGAATGCCTCCAAAACTTTTCGATAATCCTTTGGCAGAAAGTAACATATATGAATTATGAATTATGAATTATGAAGTGTTATCAGTTAACAGTAAACGGTGAACAGTAATCGATGAACTGAAAACTGAAAACTGATAACTGATAACTGATAACTGATAACTGATAACTGATAACTGATAACTGATAACTGATAACTGATAACTGATAACTGATAACTGATAACTGATAACTGATAACTGATAACTGA
>NZ_SFBZ01000125.1:0-17229 GCF_007095495.1 Microcystis sp. M_QC_C_20170808_M9Col
CTTAAACTAATAAAACGGAGAGGCTATGGCTTTAGAAACTTTCGGAATTTTTGGGTTAGAAGTATGTTATCTTGGCATCTTGTATGTTGATTTAGCATAAAGGGTAACGAAGAGCCATATATTCTTTGATCACTGATAATAGGAATGGAAAATAAAGCAGGATAATCTAAAGCAGGACGAGTACCACCTGTTGCTCTTTTTGAAGCAAGTTTTTCTACTGTATCTAAGTTTAAAAAAGCCGCTAAATTCTCGCTAATTTCCTTAGAACCAGTACGAATAACAACAATATGCTGATTTATATTACCTTCAAAATTTTGGGGGACAACAGAGGCAATAGCCATCCTTCCAACGCCAGTAATTTTTACTAATAAATCTCCTTCTCTTATTTGACTTCTTTTTAATAAGCTTTCGTGAATTTCCCTAGAGATATAAACTAAATCAGTTTGATCTAGCTCTCCTGTCACTGATAAATTTTGCACACGCACAAATGGAATGCCATTCTCAGCATCAGAATAATAACTATTTTCGCTTTTACTGGGAGTAGCTCCACTTGAATGATACTTAGAAAAGTGCCGTAAACGATATTGAGTTTTTGCTTTAACTTTTTTATCTAATTTAACAAGCTCAGGAATATAACAAAATGGATCAAGCCGCCCTTCTAGTTCCTTTAAATTAACCAGAAAAATTTTATCTTTATCCACATCAAGACCTAAAAAAAAACCATCCTTACCTGACTCTATCGACTCAATAAACCGCGCAAGCTCCCGACCAATAAAATCTAACTCATTATTATTAGTTGATTTACCCGTTGCATCATAACCAATATCTTCGGCAATTGCCATAAAAATCGGATAATCTTCGATTACCTTTTGCTTTTCCTCCCCATACTGATCAATCAAAGACTCCTTTAAAGCCTCAATTTGGTCATTATATTCCGCCGTCACCGACTTTTTCCACTCCTTATAAAGCTCCGAATCCGTCAACGCTTTACCGGACAAATTTTGAGCATTATCAAAACCTCGTAACTCCTTTAAATGCCGCTTCTTATTATTTTCAATCTTATCCAATAACTTTAAATAATCATTGCCTTGCTTAATTTGATCCTGTAAAGTCAGTTTAGCCTGTTGAATACTTTCCGTTACTGCTTGCGAATGCTTTTTCAAAAATAAAACCGAACTTTTAACCCCCGCTCCCGTTGCAGAAAAAGCCGTCTGAGGCATCGAAACCACCGCCACAATGCGATATTTTTCCTCGATTCCCTCCCTCACATACTGCAAACTTGAATTAGTCAAAATACCATCAGGAACCACCATCGCTAAATAGCCACCTTCCTTTAAAAAACGATGACATTGCTCAAGAAATAAAACTTCTGTACTTTGGCTATCCCGCTCCGTTGTCCTACTTTTAGGATTTAACCAATCTACCGCCTTCATCGCAAAGCTATATTGGGATATATAAGCCTGTTCCGTTTGTTTAATAACCGAACCAAAAGGCGGATTAGTAATAACAAAATCAAAGCGATTATATGTAAAGCCTTTATTTTCTGTCCGTTTAATTAAATCTTCGCTATCGCGTAAACCATCCGCCGCAATTACATTGGTATGACCATCATCATGGATAATCATATTCATTTTGGCAACCCGAGCAATCTGTTCATTAATTTCAATGCCAAACAAATTACTCTGAGCAAAATTATGCCAATGCTGATAATGTTTGTTATATTCTTTCGGATCCGTTTGATAATTGGGATAATATTCATTGGCCTCCTTACGAACCTTCTCTAACGCATGAAGCAGAAAACCACCGCTTCCACAAGATGTGTCTAAAACTAAAGAATTGTGCTGGATGGGTAGCACATCCACAATAAACTTAACAATTGGTCGAGGTGTAAAATACTGCCCAAAATCTCCGCGAAAAAATGACCCCATAAACGTCTCAAAAGCTCGACCCTTACTATCTAAGTCTGTTTCGCCTAAATTAATACTTTCCAAATAACCCACCACCGTCCGCAACTTCTCTGGACTTAAGCGAATATCATCTTTAAAAACTTCTGCATCTGCTCGACGGCCTTCTTCATATAAAGCCTTAATGCGCTCACTTAATTGCTTATTTTCCCGTTGTTTTCTTTCCTCCTCTTTTTCATTAGCTTTAGGTGCAACACTAAAGACCTGAAAATCGTAGGGTTCCCCTACCTTGCGAGCTTTCTTTTCATCCCAAATTTTACAAAAAATTAGCTTATCTAACTCGTCAAAAGCTTCCGAGGGATTCAACTCTCCCCCTCCCCATAAGGATTGATGAGCCTGCTTAAAACGACGGGTTAACTCATCCTCTGTAACTACTGTTAACTCAAATAACTTTTGTCCATTAGAAATACCACCACCTTTAGCATATTTAAAACGCGCTAATGTTTCCACTCCCGATTGTGGAACATCAGTGATAGTAATTCTTTCCTTTGGCTTTTCTGTTGGTACTTGATAATATTCATCTTTAATACCGGAAGTTATCCAAACATATTTCGCTCCTTCCGGGCTCTTCTCGACTTTGTGTGATAATTTTGGCTTATGGAAAGCAAAATGCTTACCGGACCAGACTTTTAAGACTATTTTGCGGAAGAAACTATTAGTATAGATTTCGTTTCCACACAGACGCATAACTAAAACCCTGTTCTACTGCCTGAGTAAATTCTAATTCTGAAACCTCTTGTTTTTTACATTCAACAACGATATGAGGGGATTTATGCCCATCATCATTATAAACAATAATATCCGCTTCTTTGGTCGATGATCCCATTACTACAGGAACAAATAACCGAATCCGCTTTTGATCATAACCATAGGTCAAAACTAACTTTAAAAAAGTCTCAGCTTGTACCTGTTCTTCATGATTGCTATAATTTCGCTTTTTATTTTGATTAATATAGGTAATATATTTCTGCTCATCATCTAACTTAATTAAGCCTTTTTTTATTCCTTCTTGAATTAAACTCATAAGCGTCTGATGGCCGATTCATTTACTGAGATAGAGAAATTATAATATTAACAGGGTATTTCAGACAACCCAAAAAAAGTGAACTTGAGCATCTTGATTGTTTAGCCCGTTAAGTAGCTGGTTATAATTAAATTAAAAATGGATTTTGCCTTTAATCCCCCCTTGATCCCCCCTTGATAAGGGGGGTGCCGATCCCCCCTTAGTCCCCCCTTTAATCCCCCCTTAATAAGGGGGGCATCTGATAATTTTTAACGCCTACCTACTTAAAACCGAGGAATATGATTAAAAAGATGACGCATGACGACAAACTCCCAACAAAATAACGAATAGCCATAACCCTGACGCTCCACCGTCCTCACCTGAGCTTGTAAACCCTTTAAGGAAAAATCAGGATTCCAACCCGCATATAAACCCACCCCCACCGGCACATACCGGGAAGCTGTCGCCAGTCCCGATCCCGAAAGACTTGCCGCCACCTGATTGGGAGTTTTCCGATAGATCTGTAAGACCACCTCATCCACAATCCCTTGACGCACCCAAGCCAACCAATTTTGATTATATTTATTCACCGCAAAAGAGTGAGGATTAGGCGAAAGACTCACCACCAACTTGGGATTAATCGCCTTGACATGATCGTGCAACTTGCGGGTTAAATTCGTTAAAGCTTGACTTTTATTACCAAAAACACGCGGAACCGCCCAATGATCATCTAACTGAATCCCCGCCAAATCTTTTTCTTTTAAAATATCTTCCATATTCCCCAAAAGATAGGCTTGTACCTGCGGATTCGCCGGATCTAACCAGACATTGGTTTCCACCACCGTCTTCCCTGCGGGCGTTTTTAATAGCCAATCCGGATGCTTTTTGGCAATGGGATCCTTAGGGGATAACATCAAACCATACTCAAACCAAGCAAATGGTTTCAAACCCTGCCGTAAAGACTCCTTAACCGCTGCCCTCCAGGGATTGCTCAACGGCGGCACAAACAACCAATTCGTCGGACGTTGGGAAGTCGGATAAAGCGTTCCCCTAAACCCATAAACACTAAAATACACCCGGTCATAACCCGATCGCGAAAGATGATTTAACACCTCGTCTAAGGACGTAGTGTGATGTAACAATATCGTGCCAATATTGGTTAACCAAACCCCCTTCATCTGCTCATTTTCCACTGCCTTTCGGGGAGCCGCTCGGTGAGTAACCAACAACAAAAAAGCCACTCCAGCAACAATCCCAAACCTCTTTAGGTACTTGCTAAACTTAACCATGATTGCCGATTAATCCCACCAAGATATTTGATAATAGTATTAAGTAGGGAGGCCAAATTATTTGTAGGATGGGTTAGCGGTAGCGTAACCCATGCAGGCGTTGGGTTTCGTGCTTCAACCCAACCTACGTTCATCTTATATTTAATTCCACCCACCCACTTATTTTAGTCCGATTTTTAATATTCAGTTCATCATCAGCAAGACCTATTTAGTTATACTAAATCCGGTTATTAAAAACTGATTATCAGTGAACTAAAAAATAGATACCTGGTGTATTAGGCTCCCCTAACACACCCAGAAAAGATTTTAGGAAAAATTAACCGACTACACAGAGAATATCCGATGCGTGACTAGCGGTATTCACTTTGTCATCCACATGGCTAATTTTGCCTTCTGCATCGATGATATAGGTGACGCGCTTAGAATAGCCACCCCCATCGACATCATAAGCTTTGGTGATAGCACCATCGGTATCTACAAGCAATTGGAATGGTAAACTGTATTTTTCTTTAAATTGTGCATGGGAACCTTGGTCATCCCTGCTCACCCCGAAGACTACTATTTCCTTGTCTTGGTATTGTTCGTAGTTATCCCGGAAGCTTTGCGCTTGCTTGGTGCAGCCGGGGGTATCATCTTTGGGATAGAAGTATAAAACTACGACTTTACCTTGAAAATCCGACAGGGAAACGGTTTTTCCAGTATCGTCGGTGGTGGTAAAGTTCGGTGCGATTGTTCCAACGGTTAAAGCCATAACTCCGATTCCTTTACAAAAGTTAATCTATATTGATCATAAGGGATGAGGGTCAAAAACAGGAAGTGGGGAAGTGGGGAAGTGGGGAAGTGGGGAAGTGGGGAAGTGGGGAAGTGGGGAAGTGGGGTGGTGGGGTGGTGGGGAAGTGGGGTGTGGGGTGTGGGGTGTGGGGTGGTGGGGAAGTAGGAGCCAGAGCGTTTGTACTACTATTTTCCACAGGCAGTTTAAATACAGTACAACTGAGAAGACGAACAACAAACCTCTAGAATTTGTCCTAGGATAATATTTGTCAGCTAAGAGGGGGATAATATGGGGACATTCTGGTTAAAAGTGAGAACTTTTGGGCAAAATATCTTAATCGGTTTAGTTTTAGTGCTATTAATCGGTTTTTATGACAGCATCAGCGCTAAATCTACCTCATTAATGATTGTTTATCCCCCCGATAATCATCAAACCACGGCCTCGAAAATCTTTTTTATTGGTTCTGCTCCTCCATCGGGTCAAGTTTTGCTTAATAATCAACCGATTCAACGCAGTGCTAAAGGATATTTTGCCCCTAGTTTTCCCCTACAAGTTGGCGAAAATAATTTCACTATTCGCTATCAAAACCAAACTATTAATCGTCAAATAATTCGTCTAGATACTCAAGCAATTATTCCCCAAGAATTAGCTTTTGCTGATAACTCTCTCAGTCCTTCTGTCAATAAGACGAGGTTAGTGGGGGAATGGATTTGTTTTAGTGCGATTGCCACTCCCCAAGCTCAGGTTTCTGTGCAGTTAGGAGATAAAATCTTACCTCTTTTACCCCAACCTCAAACCACAAAACTGCCTAGTAATGCCGCAGTTTTAACTAATCTTAATCAAGCGAATTCCGAGGATAAAACTGGTTACTATCGAGGTTGTCAGCAGTTTAAGCAAGAGGCTAACTTAGGAAAACCTATTTTTACAGCACAATTAAATAATCGCTCGATTAGCCAACCAGGTCAAGGAGAAATTAACATTATTAGCGATCAAAATTTACCAGTGATTGAAATTATAGTTGCCCAAGGGGTAGCGCGCACGGGGCCGGGTAGTGATTATTCCCGTTTAACTCCTTTACCCCAAGGTACGAAAGCGAGAGTCACTGGGAAAGAAGGGGATTGGTTACGCTTAGATTATGGTGGTTGGATTTTAGAGCGAGAAACCCGTTTAATAGTTAATGAGGTCCTAGATAATGCTAATATTCGCGGTCTCTCTTCTCGAAGTATCAATCAAGCAACGGAAATTATTTTTCCCCTCTCCCATCCTGTACCGATCGCCGTGGCACAAGAGGATGATAAATTTATTTTGACCCTTTATAATACCATTGCCCAAACCGATACAATTTTTCTAGTGGATAATCCTTTGGTCAGACGTTTAGATTGGCGACAAATTAACCCGACCACAATAGAATACACTTTTAATCTTAATCAAAAACAACAGTGGGGTTATAGTCTTCGTTACCAGGGTACAAATTTAATCTTAACCCTGCGTCATCCCCCGGAAAAAAGTGATAATTTACAGGGCAAAGTTATTTTATTAGATCCCGGACATGGAGGTAAAGAAACCGGTGCTGTCGGTCCGACGGGTTACACAGAAAAAGAGATTAATTTGCTTATGTCTAAATTAATTAAACGGGAGTTAGAAAAATTGGGGGCAACAGTTTATTTAACCAGAGAAACTGACATCGACTTATCTTTACCGGCACGAGTAGAGATGATTAATAATCTGCAACCAACCCTAGCACTATCGGTTCACTATAATGCTTTACCTGATGATGGAGATGCCTTAAATACTCAAGGAATTGGCATATTTTGGTATCATCCCCAGGCAGCGGATTTATCGGTTTTTCTCCACGATTATTTAACCAAAAATCTTAGTCGTCCTTCCTATGGAGTATTTTGGAATAATTTAGCTTTAACTCGTCCCTATAGTAGTCCTTCATTGTTATTAGAGTTAGGATTTATGAGTAATCCTCAAGAATTTGAATGGATTACCGATACTCAGGCACAAAAACAATTAGCGCAAGTTTTAGCCGCCGGAATTAGCCAATGGTTTCAACAATCTGGGGTAATTGCTTCCAGTTAAGATTTAATGGCAATCCGAGGGAGATAAGCTTAAATCTTTATGAAAAACCAAGCCCTAGCTGGAAAGCCGGTGATAGGATTTGCTGGAGTTTTTATCTTAATCTGAGGAAATTAAATCAAGTTCATGGAAAAAATGTTACCAGTGAACAGCAATCGGACAAAATAACTGCTAGATTACAAGGTATAGTCCATCACTCCCTAGTAGATATTCAAACAGCGATCGCTCTGTGAGAAAAATCTCTGGATTAGCCAACAACTGAAGATAGTTTACCTGAAAATTTCCCAACAATTCACGCCCTTATAGACAACTTGCTCGCAGCCCCCCTTATTAAGGGGGGATCAAGGGGGGATTAAGGGGGGATTAAGGGGGGATCAATTGCCCACCTCAAGGTTGGGGTGAGTGAATTAAATTCCACCCTCGTTATTATTCTTCTCTACCCATGACTAACTCTTTATATATCAGCACGACGGCAACGGGAAGCGGTAAAGCGTTAGTAGCTTTAGGAATTATTGACTTAATTCTCCGCAAAACTAATAAAGTTGCTTTTTTCCAGCCAATTGTTCTCGACTGTTCCCAAGGTCATCGGGACGAAGACATTGACTTAATCCTCAATTATTTTAAATTAGAACAAACCTACGAAGAAGCCTTCGGTTTATGTTACGAAGAAGTTAAGGATTTATTGGTACAACAAAAATTTGATGAAATCATTGAAAGAATTATCAAAAAGTTTAAAAACTTAGAAAAAAAATATGATTTTATCCTCTGTGAAGGTTCCGATTACCTGCAAGAAAATTCCGCCTTTGAATTTGAACTAAATACAGAAATTGCCAAAAATCTCGGTCATCCCATCTTAATATTAGGTAATGCCTACCATCGCAGTATCGAAGATGCCCTCAGTCCGATCCTGATTTCCTGCGACACCTACCAGGATAAAGGTTGTACGGTGATTGGGATTATTATCAATCAAGCTGAAGAGGAAAAAATAGAGGAATTACGGAAAACCCTGACTAAAATTTTTCCCCCCCAAGAATATGCCCTAGGAGTGATTCCCCATAATGCCAAACTGAGCAGCCCGCGAGTAGCAGAAATCGCCCAACAATTACAGGCAAAAGTTCTCTACGGACAGCAGAGATTAGACAGTTTAGCTAGTAACTTTCTGGTGGTGGCCATGCAGATGCAAAATGCCCTAGAGCGGCTAAAAGAAGATAGCTTAATTATCACCCCTTGGGATCGCGGCGATGTGATTATCGGGATGTTACAAGCCCACCAATCGGCCAATTATCCCCAATTAGCCGGTATAGTCTTAACAGCAGGTCATAACCTTAATCCTTCGATCGCCCGTTTAATTGAAGGTTTGCCCGATCCCTTACCGATTCTCTCCGTCACCACCGATACCTACACCACGGCCGAACGCATCCACGATGTGCGAACCACCCTGACCTCGACGGACTACGATAAAATTAACCTCAGTCTGCAGCTTTTTCACAGTAACATCAATCTCGATCGCCTAGAAGCGCAAATTCACACTTTGCGGACCCAGGGGATTACCCCGAAGATGTTCACCTATAATCTCGTACAACAGGCCAAAGCGCAAAAACGTCACATCGTTTTGGCCGAAGGGACTGAACCGCGCATCCTCCAGGCAGCCACAGTTTTAATCGAACAGGATATCGTCGATTTAACCCTCTTGGGACAACCGGACGAGATCGAAATGGTGATTAAAAAACATGGTATCACTCTCGATCTCGATCGCTTGCAAATTATTAACCCCGTGGCTAGTCCCCATTTTGAAAGCTATGTGCAGACCCTCTACGAAGCGAGAAAAGCCAAGGGAATGAATCTCGACATGGCCCGGGATTATGCACAGGATGTCTCCTATTTTGGCACTTTAATGGTGTATCAAGGCGATGCTGATGGTATGGTATCGGGGGCAGTGCATACCACTCAACACACGATTCGGCCTGCACTCCAGATTATCAAAACTAAGCCCGATTGTGCGATCGTCTCCTCGGTCTTTTTTATGTGTCTAGAGGATCGAGTCTTGGTTTATGGGGATTGTGCGGTCAATCCCGACCCTAGCGCCGAGGAATTAGCCGAAATCGCCCTATCTTCTGCTGAAACTGCCCAAAAATTCGGAATTGAACCGCGAATCGCCCTGCTTTCCTATTCTTCGGGTCAATCGGGCCAGGGAGAAGACGTGGAAAAAGTACGACAAGCGACCAAAATCGCTAGGGAAAAACGCCCCGATTTGAAGCTAGAAGGCCCAATTCAGTACGATGCGGCCGTGGATAGGGAAGTAGCCGCCCAAAAAATGCCGGGGTCAGAGGTAGCGGGCCAAGCAACGGTGTTTATTTTTCCTGACCTGAATACAGGGAATAATACTTATAAAGCCGTGCAGCGGGAAACGAAAGCTTTAGCGATTGGTCCAATCCTACAGGGATTAAAAAAACCCGTCAATGATCTCAGTCGCGGTTGTACCGTTCCCGATATTATCAATACGGTGGTAATCACAGCAATTCAATCCCAATATTTTTGATTTATCGTCATTTCATACTAAATCCGTTGAGCATAATGCTACTTATAAGGACAGGCACTCATGCAAGAGGCACTCATTGCTCCCGTTTCTGTTCCTGAGCCAAGTTCTGGCTTAGGGTTGCTGGCTTTAGGCTTACTGGGAACGGCAGCGGCATTTAAGCTCCATTTGAATTAGACAGGACTTGGTTCCCCAATCCGTGCCATAGAAAACGGGTTTCTTTGAGAAACCCGTTTTCTGGAGATGAAAAACATAGATAAAACCGTATAAAATCGAGAAAAACAGCGATACTTGACAAAATCGGGGGGGTGATATGCTTTTTGGTAAAATTTCTCCAAAATTGTCAATGAATACCACAACTTCACTGAAACAAATTTCCTTAGCTACTAGCGCAGTTTTCGCAGCTACCATGACTTTTGGTATCCATCGGGTTTCTGCTGGAACTATCATCAGCGACCGCACTCAGTTAAATACTATTCTAGGAGGGTCAGGAGTCACTGAAAACTTTGAAAACTACAATGTGCCTGATGGTGATGCTCGACCGCTGCAAGCAACATTAGATTCCTCTACTGTGGTTAATGGTCAAGGTCCAGGGTTAGTGGTTAACGGTGTCACGTTTGTTGCCGGCTCTTCTGTCCTTCAGTGGAATGGAGCAAATTATTTTGGTTCTCCTTCTAAAGAGCTAGTTGCTGGCAAACCGATGAACATTGACTTTAGCGTACCAGTTAATGCCTTTGGCCTTGACTTGCGTGCTTTCACGGGATTTGGTGATACAGCGACTGTCACTATTTTTGGTACTGATGATTCGACGGTCTTAGATACTATTTCCCCCATTGGTCTTGCGGGTACTGGTGTTCCTGTCTTTTTCGGATACCAAGATATAGCAGGTATTGGTAAAATTGAACTAACCCAACAAAGTCAGTTTTGGAGTCCCATTATTGACAATCTCACCTTTGGACAGTCTGCTGCTGCTTCCACCCCTGAACCCAGTACCGTTTTAGGGTTAGGCTTATTAGGCCTGGGTGCCTTGGTTAAACGCCAGTTAAAGCCAAAGCCAGACAGTGATAAGGCTTAATTGCCATAGAAAACGGGTTTCTTTGAGAAACCCGTTTTCTGGAGCTTGTTATGCTTATTTCCTCCCGACCGGGCCGAAGCGGGAATCAAAACTATAATTAGAATCATGAAACCCCAACCATAACCCCGCCTCGATAGCCGATAACCGATCGCTAAACATGGATCCATCTTTCGCCCTTACTCTGCAAATTGTCATCACTGTGGTGGCGGGGATTACAGCCCAAGTCATTGCCGAATACCTGAAAGTTCCCAGTATCGTCTTCCTGCTTATTTTTGGGATTGCTTTAGGGTCCGATGGTTGGGAAATTTTACACCCCCAAAGTCTGGGAATTGGCTTAGAAGTCCTTGTTGCTCTCTCTGTGGCGATTATCCTATTTGAAGGCGGTTTAAGCCTAAGCGGACGGGAATTAGGGCGAGTTTCTGGCAGTTTACGCAACCTTGTCACCCTCGGTACTTCCATCACTCTCATCGGTGGCGGTATGGCAGCCCACTGGTTGGGGGAATTTCCCTGGCCGATCGCATTTCTTTACGCTTCTTTAGTGGTGGTAACTGGTCCGACAGTGATCGGGCCTTTGCTGAAGCAAGTAGCCGTAGATCGACGGGTGGCGACGCTTTTGGAAGGGGAAGGGGTATTAATCGACCCTGTGGGCGCAATTTTAGCCGTAGTGGTGCTAAATACGATTATTGATAGTCATGCCCGCCCCATGGAAATCATCACCGGTTTAACCCTGCGTTTAGGCATCGGGGCGGCGATCGGCATTGCTGGAGGAGGATTGTTAAGTTTTATTATAAAAACTTGCAATTTTTTGACTTTTGAGTTAAAGAATCTCGTGGTTTTAGCGGGAGTCTGGGGGTTATTTGGTTTATCGCAATTTAGTCGCAGTGAATCGGGGTTAATGGCGGTGGTAATGGCGGGAATCGTCCTAAAAGCGGCGGCAGTTCCCGATGAGCGGTTATTAAGGCGTTTTAAGGGTCAATTAACGACTCTTTGCGTGTCGGTACTGTTTATTTTACTAGCGGCGGATCTTTCGATCGCCAGTGTCATCGCTTTGGGTTGGGGCAGCGTCCTAACGGTGTTAGTCTTGATGCTGGTGGTGCGTCCCCTGAGTGTGGCTCTGTGTACCCTAAAAAGTGATCTAAATTGGCGACATAAGTTATTTATCGCTTGGGTTGCCCCTAGGGGAATCGTTTCCGCTTCCGTAGCTTCTTTATTTGCCATTTTACTCACCCGTGCCGGTATTAATGGCGGTGAAGCGATCAAAGCTTTAGTCTTTTTAACAATTTTAATGACCGTTTTTATTCAGGGATTAACGGCGCGGTGGGTGGCAAAAGGGCTAAAAATCACTTCTTATGCGGCAACAGGGGCAGTAATCGTCGGTTGTAATCCCCTAGGTCGCTTAATCGGTTGTTTATTCCAAGAACAAGGAGAAACCGTGGTTTTAATCGATACGGATGCCGCAGCCTGTCAGCAAGCAAAAGAAGACGGTTTGACGGTGCTGCAGAGTAGCGCACTTGATACAAAAATACTGCAACAAGCGGGAATCGAATCCATGGGAACTTTTCTGGTTTTGACTAATAATAGCGAGGTTAATCTGGTTTTAGCCCAAAGAGCCGGCGAGGAGTTTCATCCCCCCCGGGTGTTGGCTGCCTTTGCGGGAACCCCTAACCCAGATAAAAATAAGGTTAATCAGGTTTTTCTCCCTAGTTTTTCGGTCAAGGAATGGAATCAGTATTTAGACGATAATCAGATTAAATTGGGTAAAACTATCTTTAAAGGCAATGATTTGAGCGAACAACAGACCAGATTAACTAAATTAATCGAAAATGGCGAACTGCTGCCCCTACTATTGCGTCGCGATAATTCCCTACAGGTAGTAACAGAAAGGGAAGAATGGCGCAAAGGAGACGAATTAATCTATATTCTGCGCGATTTACGCCCACAACTGCTTAAACGTCTTTCCGGCACTGTCAAAACCCGTTTATCTTTAGAAATCTTACCCGAAGTGGAAATCGCCACCAGTAGATAAGTAATAGGACAAAATTAACTTCTTGGTGAGGATAGGCACTCTGGCAACTTAACTTAGCTAAAAAAAACGGTACACTGATAACTGATAATTGATAGCTGATAACTGCTTATGCCTCCTCGTTGGCCACGTCAACCCGATCGCAAAAACGATCCCGCTTTCCGACGTTTAGATGATCGCATGAATTTCGCCGTTCATGTGGCTGGTTTTTTGGCGATTAATTCAGGGTTGTGGTTCTTTCATATCATTAAATTCTCCGATTGGACTTGGTTAAATCTGTTCACGGGAATTTGGGCTATCCTATTGGTGGGACATTTGATTTATATAGCGGCGATCGCTAACTACTCGGTAACATCCCATGGCTAACACAACTCAGGACATCGAAAATCTGGCGGCCCAAATCGGCGACAATATCTACATTGACGTGGCTAAATGGCATCTCTATCTCCGGGAAGCACATTTACACAGCGTCGTTGCCGAAAAAGTCTTCCCTTTGCTCGAAAACGACAGCTTAAGCGAGAATGCAGTCATGTCTATCCTGCGGGAGATAAAAGTCACCCTCGGAGGTGGTCATCTGCAAGTTTCTCTAGCGGATTTGTTACCCAGCAAATGTCAGATAGATTTAATCGATTTGCTAGAAGAATACCAAAAAAGTCGCTAAAATTCCCCAATAGTATGCCTGATAACTCGCAACTATAGGGTTGGCTGAATAAATCTAAAAACATTGTTCGATAAGTACTAGCCCTTGGAGTGATCTGGGGGAAAATTCAGGCACTTTTCCCCTGAAAATGGCTAAAACCCTACACCCCACACCCCACACCCCACACCCCACTTCCCCACTTCCCCACTTCCCCACTTCCCCACACCCCACACCCCACACCCCACACCCCACACCCCACACCCACCGAAAAACTTTTTCAGCATACCCTAGTTAGAAATAGTCCCCCAGAAGCAAACCATGGAAATAGGTGTTCCCAAAGAGATTAAAGATCAAGAGTTTCGCGTCGGTTTAAGTCCCAGTAGTGTGCGTGTACTCAATGATCGCGGTCATAGGGTATTTGTGGAAACGGCCGCCGGATTGGGTGCCGGATTCAGCGATGAGGATTACCAAAAAGCCGGGGCCAAAATTGTGGAAAAAGCGGCCCAAGTTTGGGATAAACCGCTAGTTGTCAAGGTAAAAGAGCCGCTTAAGGCAGAATACGGCTTTTTAAATAAAGAAGCTCTCCTATTCACCTATTTACACCTAGCGGCCGAGCGCTATTTAACAGAAGCATTAATCGAGTCGGGAACAACTGCGATCGCTTATGAAACGGTCGAGCTTGCCGATGGTCGTTTGCCTCTCTTGACTCCCATGAGTGTTATTGCCGGTCGTCTTTCGGTGCAATTTGGGGCCCGCTATCTGGAAAAACAACAGGGAGGTAGGGGAGTTTTACTGGGGGGTTTCCCCGGGGTGAGTCCTGGACAAGTGGTTATCCTTGGCGGTGGTGTGGTGGGTACGGAAGCGGCCAGAATTGCCATCGGTATGGGGGCAAAAGTAACTATTTTAGATATTAACGTCGAGCGCTTGGCCTATTTAGAGACTTTATTCGGTTCCAGGGTAGAATTGCTTTATAGTAGCCCGGCACAATTAGAAAATGTGGTTCCTAAGGCCGATTTATTGATTGGGGCAGTGCTAGTCTTAGGAAAACGAGCGCCGACTCTGGTTTCTCGCTCTTTAGTCGCCAAAATGACCCCTGGTTCTGTAATTGTCGATGTGGCAGTGGACCAAGGGGGCTGCGTGGAAACCCTGCGGGCCACTTCCCACAGTCAACCGACTTACTTGGAGTCGGGAGTAGTACATTATGGAGTGCCTAATATGCCTGGAGCAGTACCCTGGACGGCAACCCAAGCTTTAAATAATAGTACCCTACCCTACGTTATTAAATTAGCCAACCATGGGGTAAAAGCTTTGGATCAAGATGTTTCCCTCGCTAAGGGGTTAAATGTCGCCAATCATCGGTTAATTCATCCAGCAGTGCGCGAAGTTTTTCCCGATTTGATTTGAGCAGTAATTTAAGGGCTGATGGTGGTATTTTCTAGGGGTTATGAATAAGAATTTATGGACAAGGGATGAGCTGCTGATCGCTCTCAATTTATACTATAAATTTCCCTATGGACAATTCCACACCAATAATCCTGTTATTATCGAAGTCGCTGAAAAGTTACAGCGAACACCATCGGCCCTGGTGATGAAATTATGTAATTTTGGTTCTCTCGATCCCAGGCATCAATTGCGAGGAGTACAGGGGTTAAAAGGTATCAGTAAAGCTGATCGACAAATCTGGCAGGAGTTCGAGGATAACTGGACAGAATTAGCCCTAGAAAGTGAGGAAAAATTACAAGTTCTTTTAGGAGTTATCAACGAACAGCAAGAGGATTTTACCAGACTTGATTTTTCGGAAAATATCAAAACAGAAACCGAGGCAATCAGAAAAGTTAGAATCGGACAAAACTTTTTTAGAAAGACAATTTTAGCATTATATAACTATCGTTGCTGTATTACAGGAAATCCCATTCCGCTGTTACTAACAGCTAGTCATATATTACCCTGGAGTCAATTTCCTGAACAGCGTTTAAACCCTCATAATGGCCTGTGCCTAGCTCGTACTCATGATACTGCTTTCGATCGAGGTTTAATTAGTTTCGATGAGGATTTAAGATTAATTATTGGCCATGAGATCGAAAAAAAGGCTCAGGATCAAGGTAGCGAGACGTTAGCACTAAATTTTATCAACTATCGCGGTAAAACTTTAAATGTTCCCGCTCGCTTTTCACCAGATTTAGATTTTTTAAACTATCATCGCTATCATATATTTCAGGGCTAAAAGTACGATATTGCCGCACCAGCTTGACTAAGCAGGTCAATTTTATCAGTACCAATAGCAAAATCCGTAACTCGGTCTAGGGCTGCGGCAGTGGACTGACTAAACTGGTCGCTTAACAAACCTGAATTTAAAGGGAATCCAAACAGTTATCCAAATCCGCCAAGGATTGAAAATCCAAGAGAGCCTCCCCCAACTGTTCTAATTGCGACGCCGTCAGCCCACGAATCTGGGCCACCACATCCGGACTCAGGGTACCAAATCGTTTTGACAACTGTCGCACAATCAGCAGAGATTCTCCTTCGAGAAGCCCCTCCTGACGACCCTCCTGGCGACCTTCTTGACGACCTTCTTGACGGGCAATACGTTCTACCGATAAGACATAGGGCATGGCTTTATTTTTCTCCAAATTTTGAATGGACGTCCACAGTTGTTTCTCCAAGTCTTGGGGCAACTTCATTAACCAGTCGATAATGCCAAACAAATCAAGAATCCGTTGCTTATCCCAATCCCTCTCATATAGTAATCGAGCCAACTGCCACTTGGCGTCATAGCGCCCTGACGGATTATTGCGGGTTTGTTGGGTTAATAAATGGGCCGCAGTCACCAGGGCAAAAGGGTTGGGATTGTCTAGCAAAGCATTGAGACAGTTGGCGTAGTCAAGAATTTTTACTGTCGCAAATTCAATGCTTGTCCGACTACCAAGCAAGTCGTAGCTGAATCCCTGGGGTCGCCAGCTTGGATTTGTATCTGCTAACACGGCTAAGGTTGCAACCGGGCGACGGTAACGGTCATAAAGCCGATAGTTGTAAATAAACAACCGTTCAGCAAAGGTTCTATTCGGTCGCCCCTGAACCTCCACATGAATATAAACCCATTCCTGCTTGGCCGTGGTCAGGGTCACTTCTACCAAACAGTCCACCCGTCGCCGCCCTAATTCCGCATCTGCCACAATTTGGGCCAGTTCTTGCTCCAGAAACCTATGGGGGAATGTCCAATCAATGGACTCATAAGCCGCCGGAAAGTAAAACGCCAGAAATTCCTGGAAATACCGCACCAGAGCCGTTTTCCAAGGACTATCGTAGTCGTCAGGTGCATTGGTCATGAACTAAACGTTACTGATTGCACTAATCCCCCTTGAGTTTACGCCATAGTGACCGCCTCCCACTGCGATCGCCATTTCCTTCCCTGTGATCAACTTTGACGCTTACGTTTGAAACTCACACCAATGGCGATCGCCTGTCAGAGCCGATGAGTTGATGACTGGTGAATGGGGGAACTCGATTTAAGAATCCCCCCCATCAATTTAGACAAAGAAACTATTGACTGCAATAGTGCCGAGCGCCGGTAAAGTACCCGTTAACCCAGTCAGATTAATCACCAAATCATTAGCACTTTGGAAGCCTGCTGTACCGTCGTTGATAATTAGGTAAGTGGTAGTAGTATTAGCAACCCGCACTAAAGCAGCACTGTTCATCCCGAGAGCTTGATTTCCGGCTGTTGCGCCATTAGCATCGGTAAAGACGTTAGTAACAATGGTGTTAATATTGGTCGTGGTGCTATCTGTTGCCCGGGTAAAAGCGAGAGGGGCATTAATGGCCCCACCAGCTTGACTGAGCAGGTC
>NZ_SFBZ01000126.1:0-19317 GCF_007095495.1 Microcystis sp. M_QC_C_20170808_M9Col
TTTAATAGGGTACGAATATCATTAAAGAAAGAAGTCCGAGTTACTAATAGCTCACGAATCTTTTGATAGGTGTAATTAACTAAATCCAAAACGGTATGAAATAAAAAAGCTAGTAAATTCAAAGACAATAAGAACTCGCACAAATGATTCTGACCATGACCAAAGTTATGCTCTAAATTATAACCGTGATTTTTAAGAACGTTATTGCCTTCATTTTCAACTTTCCATCTGCTGCGCCCAGCTTTGACAATTTCTTCGACATTATTATAAAATAATAACCTTGTTTTACCGCTAATTCACAAACAGGTTCGTGAGAATATAAGTCGTCTCCTAAAAGAGTTACAGGATAACCATACTTATTTTTATGATTCTTATTTAACCATCTTTTAACAGCCGCATTTTCACAGTCTTGTTTTTGATGACCATCTTGTTTTTTAATAAATTCTGGCTCTAAATTAATTACTTGTTTTTGATTAGGAGAAACCACAATAGGCGTGACACAGCCATGAAAATAAGTTGTAGTTCCATTTCGATGATTACGACAATTACAATGAGGGCAATTAATTTTCTTATATGAGAAATATTCTGTGCCATCTAATGCCACTAAAATTTCTCCATCTAAGTAGGGTCTGCTGAATAAATCTAAAAACCTTTTTGGATAAGACTTTTGGACTTTTTTCCCCTCAAAAAGTGCCAGCCATTGCGGGGATCGGGGGGAAATTTCCTGGACTTTTTCCCTGAAAATTAGGTAGTTGACCACCTGAAAATCGATGAAACCCCACACCCCACACCCCACCTGCCCCCCCGATGTCGGGGGGGTTGGGGGGGCCACACCCTGCCACCACCGAAAAGCTTTTTCAGCAAACCCTAAGTAGAGAAACTTTTTCAAAACTCCCTTTTCCTTTAACCATTGATAGACTTTTTGAAAAGTCCTAGAGACAGTAGATGCTGGCACTGCATCTAACAGATTTCTTATTTGATTATCCCCAGGAATTTTTTCAATTGAAAATAAACTTTCAGCATTATCTTTTCCCTTATTGCTTTTCATTAAACGTTGATGGTCTAAAAAAGACGGCGACTGAGTAAAAAAGACTGAAAATGCAGCCATCACGGCATCTTATACCTGATATTTTCTATTATTTCCAGGTTTCCTCTCATCGGGTAAATCATGTAATTCTTGACGTAAAAATTGCATTAATTCCGAAATTTCTAGGGTGGCCGCTTTTTGAGCCATCTTGGAATAATTTGACGTGCTGGTGGATTTCTAACTCACCCATTTTACCTTAGCTGACAATAATTATAAATTTTTATTTCCCTTGAATTCCCTATTCTAAAAACAGAACTATCTTCCTGAATTTCCCCCGTTCGTTCTCAGCCAACCCCTTTGATTGCTTGAGTATTTATACTTAATTTGTGAAACCAATTGTTTTTTTAGTGATCGCCTCTCCCCAAAAAGTAGTTATTTTGTACTATATTTTAAATACCAAAATCGGGGTTAATGCTCTATTTATTTCAAAATGAGATTAGAAACCCGCTTTCTTTAAGAAAGCGGGTTTCTAATCTCTTAAGCCGCTAAACTGAGAATAGCTGCTTGTCCTTGGCTCTCATTTCTCAGATTCTCAAATAATGCAAATTTATCTTGACTATAGTGCTACTACCCCCACTCATCCCCAAGTGATCGAGCGGGTTGCCACTATTCTCCAGCATCATTGGGGCAACCCCTCCAGTTTACACACTTGGGGACAGGATAGGGCGACAGTCATTGAAATGGCCAGAGAACAGGTAGCAGGGTTAATTAATGCCAATTCAGACCAGATTATCTTCACTTCTGGCGGTACGGCTATCAAGCTAAAATTGATCAGCCCCCCCGGTAAACCGCCCAAGGCTGGTTCTAATGTTAAGGAGAAAAAATAAAAATTCTTGGGTGGGAAATGTGGCCGCATCTCATAATCCACTGATTATCTATTCCCCCTTTTACCTGTTCCCTATTCTAACTGATAACTGATCACCGATTACTGATAACTGAATATGGCTTATTCTCGCATTAAAAAACTAGCAAATTATCTACGTCCCCATTGGCAAATAGTAACTGGGGGGGTAGTTGCTCTGCTTATTGTTAATCTTTTGGGTGTTTATATACCGCTTTTAATCCGGGATAGCATCGATGATTTGAGTAAATCCTTTGACTTTCAAAAAATCATTTATTATCTGATTTTAATTGTCGCTTTAGCCTCGATTATGTGGTTTATCCGCATGATTTCCAGAGTATTGTTATTCGGGATCGGTCGTCAGGTAGAGTTCGAGCTTAAACAAAAAATCTTTCAGCATTTATTAACCCTTGAACCTGCCTATTTTTCTCGACAAACTTCAGGAGATTTAATCAACCGTGCCACTAGCGATGTGGATAATATCCGTCGTCTGGTGGGTTTTGCTTTGCTCAGTTTGGCTAATACTTTTTTTGCCTATGGGTTAACTTTGCCCGTAATGTTAGCGATTCACATTCCCCTTTCAATCGCCGCTATTTCTGTCTATCCTTTGATGTTAATTGCTGTGCAGTTATTTAGTGGTCGTCTGCAGCGGCAACAGAAAAAAGTACAAGAAAAACTCTCGCATCTGAGCGATTTAATTCAAGAGGATATGAGTGGTATTACTCTGATTAAAATTTATGCCCAAGAAGGTAACGAGCGCCTAGCATTTAAGCAAAGAAATCGCAAATTATTACAGGCTAATTTAGATTTAGTCCAGACTCGTAATTTTCTTTTTCCTCTGATTGAAGCTTTGGCCTATGTCAGTTTATTGGCGTTGCTTGCTCTCGGTACTAGACAAATTATAGCGGGTAATATCACCATTGGGGACTTTATTGCTCTGTTAATTTTGGCAGAAAGATTAGTTTTTCCCACTGCTTTATTAGGTTTCACTATTACTGCCTACCAACAGGGAGAAGTGAGTATAGATCGCCTGGAAACTATCCTATTAGCCGAGGCTAAAATTAAAGACAATGCCGATTGTATTCACTTAAAAAATATTCAAGGAAAAATTACCGCCAAAGCCTTGACTTTTTTCTATCCTGATGCTAAGGAACCCGCCTTAAAATCTCTTTCTTTTACCATTAATCCGGGGGAAACGGTAGCGGTCGTCGGTGCGATCAGATCGGGAAAATCTACCCTTGCTAACGCTATTCCCCGTCTTTTGAATATTGCTGAGGGACAGTTATTTATTGATGATCAAGATGTCACTCAAATTGCCCTGGAAGAGCTGCGAAAAGCGATCGCTTATGTTCCCCAAGAAAGTTTTTTATTTAGTACCACCATTGAAGATAATATCCGTTATGGCGATCCGCTGCTGAATTTTTCGGCAGTGGAATCGGCGGCCAAACAAGCGAGAATTCAGGAGGAAATCGAGAATTTCCCGCAAAAATACGGAACTTTAGTGGGAGAACGTGGGATTACTCTTTCCGGTGGTCAACGTCAACGGGCCTCTTTAGCGCGCGCTTTAGCCATCCAAGCACCGATTTTAATCCTTGATGATGCCCTATCTAGCGTCGATAATCAAACGGCTACAGCTATTTTGGAAAATATCAGCCAAGAAAGCCAAAAAACCGTGATTTTTATCTCCCATCAATTATCGGCCGCTGCCACTGCCGATCGCATTTTTGTCATGGATCGCGGAGAAATTGTCCAGATAGGAACCCACGAGGAGTTAATCGCAGTCCCCGGAGTCTATCAAAATCTCTGGCAACAGCAGCAGTTAGAGTCTAAGGTTTTACATTAGCCGATAAAATAGGGAATCTGCCAGTTATTGCCGGTTAAGCTGTGGACTATCTCAATTACTCCTTAAGACCGTTTAAATGCAGCACAGCAGTTATCTTTTAGCGACAATGAACAAGAATCAACTTTTAACCGAACCTTTTTTACAATTACCCACCGAAACATCAGTACAAGTGATTTGGTTTACGGAATTTTTTGGCGCTCGTCATCAGGTGCGCTACGGGGAAAAACTAGAGAAAATGGTCCCCGCTCGCACTAGCAAATTAACCAGAGTTAGAGAAGATGCAAAATCGAGAACCGTTGAAGCTTATCAATCTTTAACCGCTCGAGAAATCTGGCGACATCAGGCCGAAATTACTGATTTAAATCCCGGGGAAAGGATTCCCTATCAAGTCACCAGTTTTCAGGAAAATACAGCGATTAGAAGTGATATTTATACCCTTACCCCAAGACCCAAAAAAGGAACTAATCTCAAAATTCTGCTCACTTCCGATCATCAATTAATGCCCATGACTGCCGCTAATTTACAAAAAGTTAGCGAAACTATTGGACAGGTAGATGCAGTTTTTTTAGCAGGAGATTTAGTTAATATACCCGATCGAGCTTCCGAATGGTTTGATGATATTCGCGGTGGGGCATTCTTTCCCTGTTTACAAGGTCGTGCCAATTATACTCTTACAAAGAATGGTATTCAGACTATTTATAAAGGGGGAGAAATTATTCAAAATGCGCCCTTATTTCCTGCTATTGGTAATCATGAAGTTATGGGCAGATTTTCTACTTCTATAGGTTTAAATGAACAGTTTGAAGATGCTATTCCTCAGTTTATTGCTAAACAACTAGCAGCGGATACAGCAGTAATTAATGAAACCTGGTTAAAAAATAATGCTTTCAACACAGAAACCTACGAAGAAATTTTTTCTTTGCCTCAAAATAAATATTATTCTCTAACCTTTGGCGATATTCGTTTAGTGGTTTTATATGTTACTAATATCTGGAGAAATCCCAATTTAGACCCCAGTGCAAGGGGAAGATATTACGAAAATCAAAGAGATTTAGATAGACCCGACCGCTGGGGTTACGGTCAGCATATTTTTGAGCCAATTGCTCAGGGTAGTCCTCAATATCAATGGTTAGAAAAAGAGTTAAATAGTCGAGAATTTCAAGAGGCTAAATATAAAGTAGTTATGTTTCATCATCCTCCCCATACCCTAGGAGGAAATATCGTTCCACCCTACACCGATCCCGTGCCGACAATTCAACGGGATACCACGGGAAAAGTTAGCTCAGTACGTTATGATTATCCCCGAGAAAATGATTATATTATTCGTGATCTAATTCCTTTATTAGAATCAGCCAAGGTTAATTTGGTTTTTTATGGTCATTCTCATTTATGGAATCGTTTTCTTAGTCCTAAGGGTATGAATTTTCTCGAATCTTCTAACGTTGGTAATAGTTATGCTGCTTATTTAGGTGATAAAAAACGTCCTGTACCCCTCGATAGAAATTATGCAGCCATCGGTAATCCCAATGGATTACAAGCAATTATCCCGAATATTGCTCCTCTAGTGGATTGGGTTAATCAACCTTTACCCTATATTGCCAGTAATGATCTGACGGTTTTTAGCATTTTAGATACAGAAAAAGCAACCGTGAGCAGTTATCGTTTTGATACCCGTTATCCTGACTCCGAGGTAATTAAATTTGATGAATTTGACCTTTTTAGCGTAGGTGAAATATAATAAAATCAAAGAGTGCCGGTTAAATAGATTCTCTTGGGGTTAATTGTATGACTACTGTTACTAGCAATGATATTCAAGAATTGAAAGACTTACTCTCGGCAATGCGACAGGAAACCCGCGAGCAAATGATTTCTCTGCGAGAAGAAACCCGCGAGCAAATAAGTTCCCTGCGAGAAGAAACCCGCGAGCAAATTGATACGCTAAAGGAAGATAATCGCCAACAACTAGAAACCCTGAGAGAAGAAAATAACAAGCAATTTGTTAACCTACACAAAGAAATCACGGAAGTGAAAATTATAACGGCTAAAATTGAAGGAACAATTCAATCCCAAGCAGTATTAACCCCAAAAATTCCCGATTTAATCGAGAAAGTTGGGGAATTAAAAAACTGGAAACAAATAGCTATTGTCGCTATCACTGCTTTTACCAGTGCCACAATTACTTGGTTTATTCGAGGAGGAAATTTGGCTCTTCTAGGTTCTGTGTGATAAGTTTAACTTACATAGGATCGATCGATCTTTGTGTCCTTTGTGTCTTTGTGGTTCGTTCCACCCCCTCGCTAGGAGAAATGTATCTTAGAATACATTTTACCCACCAAAGCTGGGAGAACCGAAATTTGAAACCTTAAAGTCTGGCATTTTTCTCAATTCCTAATTGGGGTTTGCTGAATAATGGTAAAACCCTTTTACAATAAGGCTTTTGACCTGTTAAAATCCGATGTTCATGCTGCGAAAATCGGATTGGGACCCTCAAAAACCTTGCATTATCCTTCTTGTCGTACACAAACTGGTACGAAAAGAGAGGGCAACAAAGCCTGAAACGACCGGCTACTGACTCGGAGACTCCTGACTCGGAGACTCCTAACCCCACCAACAAACTTTTTGCCGCAAACCCTAAATACTGTCTGAACCCATTTTTTTGCGCTTCGCTCTTGAAGCAGTTGTCAAAACGTCCACACCATCGGTGAAAGCAGGGAGGCATCGCGACTGGGGTTGTCTCTTTCATCGCTGCTCTCTCAACGTCAAGTGCTTATTCTATAACGATTATACTCTATTATACTCTTGTTGATCGTTTAAGTCCCACTAGGATAAATTGATCTCTAATAACCCCGGTGGTGGCGCGATCTCGATGCGTGCCGCTTTCAGATCCACCAGTGGAACAATTTCTTTGACGAAGGGGACCAAGGCCCTGGCCTCTGAGTCGGAGGATGGACTTTTTTTCTTGACAGAGGCGAGATTTGCTTCTAGTTGCACTGCTAAAATGTCATTACCCGCCCAGAAAATATCTACCACAACCCCGATTTTTTCTCCTGTAAGGTGATGATAAACCTCTAAGTTCACTAGCTCGCTAACATGATATTCATCCGCTTTTAGGCGAGGTTTTTCTAGTTTATTCGCCCATAATTTATATCCGCGCAAAGCTTCGGCTTGTTCCCGATTTTCAACCCCCTCTAACTTGATAACATAAACATTTTTGCCCGGTAGCTCACGTCCCCTGAGCAGAGTAATTTCTCGGATTTCTCCCCCCTGGGGTCCTTGTATTCCCCTCATCCCTCGCTTCTGAAAACGTTCGGGAAAATCTGATACCGATAAAACTCGCAATTCTCCCTCCAGTCCCTGGGGTGCTACTATTGTCCCAATTTCTAGCCAATTTTCTTCCATTGTCTCGATATTTTTTGCTATAGCTTTCCCTAGTATATAGCCTTTTTTGTCTCGCTCCTAGATTTTAAAAGTCTTGGTAAGGTAAAATTTTTATTTGACCTCTACTCCTGACCATTTTTTGACTTTTTACTGGTGACTTTTTACTGAATTATGACTATTTGGCAAGCGGATTTTTATAAATCTTCATCTTCTTCCCCTCTTGGCACAGTCTGGCAATTGTTAATTTCCGATCCTCTCGGTCATCTTATCTATGAAAATTCCTGTCCCCAATCGCAAGCTAATAGCGACTGGTTAACCCAACAGTTACAGCAAGCTTGTCAAGTCTCCTCCCCAGAAATTATCCAAGTTTTTCGCCCCCAATGCGCCAATTTATTTCTCCTCGCTGGTCAGAATTTACAGATCAAAATCGAGTTAACCCGTCACGTTAACGCCCTCAAAAAACAGCTAGAATTGCGGCAAATCCCCATAAATATCGACTCTCCTCCACCACAACCCGTACCCGACCAATTTTTAGGTCAAGAGTGGCGTTTTGCTCGCTTTCCCGCCGTTGATTTAGTTAACTTTTTTGGCGATCGCAGAATACCGATTCTTTCCCTACCAGAGGCCTTTTCTCCTTTAAAATTAGGTTTAGCCTCCACTTTAATGATCCCCGGTGTGGTTATTACCGGTGGTAAAAAATCTCTGGCGATCGCTCGTTGGTTAGGGGAAATTAACCCAGTATTTATCGATCATATTCCCACAGAAAGGGGGCGATCGGGCGGTTTAGTCTTGGAATCGGGTCTAAATGAGCGTTGGATTTTCCTGACCTACGAAGATGAAGAAGTGGCCCAGGCAGCCAATGCTTATCAAGCAACCAAAGAGGAAAGCCAAGGTTTGCACTTTCTTCTCATACAACCAGACGATTCCAGTCGCACTTTTACCGGCTTTTGGCTACTGAAGCAGGTTTAACCCCCAAGCTGTCCCCAAGAGGCAAAGAATGCCGGCTAAACCCGCTAAAGGTTGGTTATAGATACCTTTAACCCAAGCTAACCCAGAATCGCTGTAAGACATCAATTCGGCACTGTCTAGCAAGGCCAATCCCCATACCCAACCGCCATGAAGTCCCCAAGCTAATCCTAAACTACCATGATCGATCGCCCGCGCCCAGACCAGAACCATCCCCATCAGAAATAAACCGGGTAGTTGCGGCAGCGTTTGCTGACGTTCCCAAAGCAGGTGCAGCAGGGCAAAAATTAGGCTAGAAATGGCTCCCGCCACCCAAAAACCGTATTCTTGGCTTAATTGGCCCAAAAAGATGCCCCGAAAGATTAATTCCTCGGTAATACCCACCCAGAGGGCCACTATCAACAGGGGTAAACTCAAGGAAAAAGCGCGAGTTAGATTTTTGGGCTGCCAATGTACCCATGTCAAAATCCCCTCTAGGAAAAAAATTATCCCTAATCCCACCACTGCCAGGATTAATCCTTTAGTTAGGGAGATAAATAGGGAAAATGACCAAATTAATCCGTAATTATGGAGGCTGCTCCCCTCTATCTTTAATAATCCCCAGATAACTAAGGGAGCCAATGCGTAAAGAGAGGCCACCAGGGGCAATTTTTGGTCAGGTTTTGTCCCTTGCAGCGGTTGCCATCCCAAACGACTCCCTAAAACCATGGCAATGGGCAGCCAGAGAATTAACCAGACTAACAGGAAAATAATAATTTTTATTAAGGCAGCAATGTCCATTGTCAATTAGGGGTGTGGGGTGTAGGGTGTGGGGTGTGGGGTGTAGGGTGTGGGGTGTGGGGTGTAGGGTGTGGGGTGTGGGAAGAATAAACAAAAATAATCTCCTGAATACTAACTCGGAGTCTCCTGTCTCCTAACACCCATAAAACCAACCCCCTAGGCATAGGATAACTGTGGAACTTTGCGCTGGTAAAGCCTAGCTCCAACAAAAATCCATCCCTAGGGGGTTGCGAAAAAGAAGAAAAAGTGCTTAAGGAAAACCCCTCAAGTTGATAAAAGAGGCGGTCAGGGGTTAGAATTAGGGGTAAGAATCTATATTGTCTTTTTGGTCGGTCTTGTCAAAACTAGCCCTTTTGACTGCCGATTTTTTTTATCCTTATCCCTACTCCGTAACCTATTTAAGCTTCTACTGGTTCTTCTGATTCCATTTGTTTGAGGTGGATGTGCTTGTAGCCAAGTTTGATTTCAAATTCATCGCCGGGCTGCAAGTTCATTTGTTCGGTATAGGTGGAACCGATGACGATTTGACCATTTTTGTGGACACTAACCCGGAAAGTGGGTTCGCGGCCGCGGCCATCTTTAGTGCCTTCGGGATCGAGAGGAACCCCTTTTGCACCTAAAACAGCATCGTAAAAGTCGGTTAAATTGACCCGAACTTGACCATCTTTACTTTGGGAGTAGTAACCACAACGTTTTGCCGTTTCGCGACGGGGTAAGTGGGACAACTCTTTGACTTTTTGAAGTAGAGCTTTCCCGGTTAGGGGAGTAGGAGAGATATCATTCATGGTACTTTTAAATGTCCCTTGATTTTTGACTGACTGTCAATTAAGTTTACACTGACAAATTGATCATACCAAAAATCTTGCCAAAAATGTCTAGAGGGGAATAATAAATTTTTTAAAACTGATGGTTCGGTGATGACAATCGTGCTAAGAAGACCCCAGACTAGGTAGTAAGTGTAAACCTTGTGGGGGAGAGGAAATTTTTGGTCAAGACTCTCGCAATTTTTGGTCGAGTGCGAGGAAAACAGGGGGGAGAAAGTGAGGACATAAAACCGATCAAGCTATACCTAGCAAGGAATTGAGAAACTATACTTGTGGTTGGAGTTGGCAAAAAACTAATGACCCAGAGCAGTAAATCCGGGGTGATTAAACTGTTTTCGAGCGACTTGCCCATCTATGATTAGGTCTAGATACCCACCCCTTTGCTGAACCGACCGGGGAAAATCTTAAGGATTAATTACCATTACTAGCTCCCCTTTGGCCCGTTAACATCGATTATCCTGAGTATTAGGAGTCCCTCATCCCCGTGCCGAGTATGGAAGTTTCTTTTAAAATTCTGCGTCAACGACCCAACGACACCCCCTACCTAGAAAATTTTACCCTAGAGGTGGAGGCGGGAAATACAATTCTCGACTGCCTTAATCGCATCAAATGGGAACTTGATGGAACTTTGGCCTTTCGTAAAAATTGCCGCAATACAATTTGTGGCAGCTGTGCGATGAAAATTAACGGTCGTTCGGCCTTGGCTTGTCAAAAAAATATCGCCAGTGAATTAAACCATTGTAGCCAAAAAGATGCCGGAGAAATTCCCGAAATCACGATCGCCCCTCTGGGTAATTTACCGATTATCCGGGATTTAATCGTCAATATGCAACCGTTTTGGGACGATTTAGAAAAGGTTGAACCTTATATCAGTAGTCAAGCACGCACCATTCCCGAACGAGAATTTCTGCAAACTCCAGAAGAAAGAGCCAATCTCAATCAGATGGGTAACTGCATTATGTGCGGGGCCTGTTATTCGGAATGTAATGCCAAGCAAGTGAATCCTGATTTTGTCGGTCCCCACGCTTTAGCAAAAGCGCAGCGCACCCTAGCAGATTCCCGCGATGGTAATCAGGAAAGTCGCCTAGAACTTTATCATCAAGGCACCGCCGGGGTTTGGGGGTGTACGCGCTGCTATTTCTGTAATGCGGTTTGTCCCATGGAAGTGGCCCCCATGGATCAGATTAGTAAAATTAAACAGGAAATACTCGCTCGCAAGTCGGACGATAGTAGTCGTCCCATTCGTCACCGGAAAGTTTTAGTGGAATTAGTCAAAGCAGGGGGATGGGTTGATGAACGCAAATTCGGCCTCTATGTGGTGGGCAATTATTGGCGCGATTTACAGGGTTTATTAAGTATTGCCCCCTTGGGATTGCGGATGATTGCTAAGGGTAAATTTCCCACTTCCTTTGAAGCTTCCGAGGGAACCGAGGAGGTGAGAGGTTTAATTACTGCCATTCAAAATTCTCGCTCTTGATCACTCTCGATGGTTAGAGTAATTCTGAGATGATTATGATCTATATTCTATTTGACTGGAGAACCCCTTATCATGTTCGATCGAGATAGTATCCGTGGTTTTTCTGCCCTAATCACCCTTGTGGGAGTCGCTTCTAGTTTGGGTTTTAGCTTCAACGCACCGGCTTTCTCCCAAGCTATCTCTAACAATTTACCGTTACTCTTAGCCCAAAAAAGCGAAAAGGTACGAGTAGCGGTTTTAGACTTCGATTATAGCGGTCTCAGTAATCCCCAGTGGCTAACATTTCTCAATGGTGGAGCCAGTGGTGTCAGTGATATTCTCGTCAATAAATTGGTGGAAAGTGGTCGCTATACAGTCATTGAGCGCAGTCGCATTGATGCTGTCCTCAGAGAACAGAATTTGGGGGCTTCGGGACGGGTAGATGCCGCTACCGCCGCTCAAATCGGGCAAATTTTGGGGGTAGATGTGGTGATTATCGGTTCGATTACCCAATTCGATTTACAAAAAAAACAATCTGGTGGCTCGTTTATTATTTTTAGCACCGCCAAGACAGAAACCGATGCTTTTGTCAAGTTAAATGTCCGGGCAATTAATACCACCACGGCCGAAATTATTACCACCGCTCAGGGAGATGGTACTGCCAATCAATCCGATGGTTCAACCGTGGTTTTAGGGGTTGGGGGTGGTTCCCAAACCTCCAACGAAGGGAAATTACTCAGTATTGCCACGGATAAGGCAGTGGCGCAGGTGGTGGATAATCTCAATGATAAAGCCGACCAAATCGCCGCTACACCTCGCTCGCTCCCGACTGTCACCGCTTTAGTGGCTGCCGTGGCGGGAAATCAGGTAATTCTCAATAAAGGTACGGGAGAAGGCTATCGTGTCGGTTTACGCATTTCCATCGAACGGACGACTCAAACGGTCAAGGATCCGCAAACGGGTAAGGTTATCCGTCAGATTACTCAACCGATTGGCACTCTCGAAATTGTCGAAGCTGATGGTCAATCTAGCGTCGGTCGCATCATTACCGGTAATGGTTTTAAAATCGGTGATTTAGCTAAACCCATTCGTTAGTTATGAATTATGAATTGGGGAAGTGGGGAAGTGGGGAGATCGGTAAACTTAAATCTGATAACTGATCACTGATAACTGATAACTGATCACTGATAAGTGAACACTCACGAAAATTTGAAGTTATTTGACACTCCCGTCGCACTAAGCGCTTCGGGATTCTTAGTTCAACGAGTCCACTTAAATTAGATGCCTTGCGTTATCCAACCCAGAGGTGGTTCTCACGCTTGCGCGTTACTTTTCGTATGCCCTACGATAGTCCCCCTTGCCCCCCCCGACGTCGGGGGGGGGCAAGGGGGGGGTACAAAGTTTGCTTGAATTGAAACGTTAGCTTCAAATACTGCTTTGTCTATTTCCTGTAAAGATTTTACATCACGAGCAGGGGGAAACTAGAACTATTGAGTAGAACCCCATATCTTTAATTGTCAAGGTGCAGATAGCGTAGTGGTTAGACTACATGGGTTTTTAAAGCTGTTGATTACCCTATCCGCTCTACTTACATGGTAGCTATTTGGCCTGAGTAGGTCAAGACCCTTACAAGAAGAAGTTATTCGAGATTTTGTCAGGAGACTGGACGCTTATTTTTAATCGTGCTTCGTGTCACTGAGCCTTTACGTTGAGCCTTTACATTGAGCCTGTCGAAATGTGTCGAAGTGCTGTTTTATATTGGCGCTTGGTTTCATCCCGTCCCTAAAAGCGACGGGATGAAACCCCGACATTTGAGATAAAATTTATAATCGGAATCCTTTGGATATTCCCTAGACCAGAGCGATTAACGAAAATTATCAAAAAATGATACAAGATAAAAAACCCACGGTGATCATTACTGGGACAACTTCTGGAGTCGGTCTCTACGCCGCTAAATCCCTTGCTCAAAGAGGTTGGTTTGTGGTTATGGCCTGTCGGGATATCCCGAAAATGGAACAGGCTGCCAAGGAATTGAACATTCCCCGGGATAACTACTGTATTGAATTTATCGACCTCGGTTCCCTCGATAGCGTCCGGCGCTTCGTTAAAAATTTCCGGGCCTTGGGCAGATCTCTAACCGCTTTAGTCTGTAATGCCGCTATCTATCTGCCTTTGCTCAAAGAACCCTTAAGAAGTCCCGACGGTTATGAATTGAGCATGGCCACCAATCATTTAGGTCATTTCCTGCTCTCAAATTTGCTCTTGGAAGACCTAAAAAATTCCCCCTCTCCCGACCGGCGTTTAGTCATTCTCGGCACTGTCACCCATAATCCCGATGAATTAGGCGGTAAAATTCCTCCTCGTCCCGATTTGGGCGATTTGGACGGGTTTGCCAAGGGTTTCAAAGAGCCGATTACTATGGCCGACGGCAAAAAATTTGAATCGGTCAAAGCCTACAAAGATAGTAAGGTGTGTAATGTTCTCACCATGCGGGAACTGCACAAACGCTATCACCAATCGACCGGAATCACTTTTACTTCCCTCTATCCGGGTTGTGTGGCCGATACACCCCTTTTCCGCAACCATTACCCCTTTTTCCAGCAGTTTTTCCCCTGGTTCCAGAAAAATATCACCGGTGGCTATGTTTCCCAAGAATTAGCCGGGGAAAGAGTCGCTATGGTGGTGGCTGACCCCCAATACCGTCAATCTGGCGCTTACTGGAGTTGGGGCAATCGTCAGAAAAAAGAGGGTAAATCCTTTGTTCAAAGGGTTTCTCCTCAAGCTCGCGACGATGAAAGAGGGGCAAAAATGTGGGAATACAGCGCTAAATTAGTCGGATTAGCCTAATTTCTGATTTTGAGCCTGAAAAAGGACACAAGGTAACTTGTGTCCTGCCGAAGCGGGGAGCGCCGGAGCAGCAAGAAACAATCCATAACTGGGTTTTTAAAGCTTGATTGGCAGTTAATGATACTATTAAAAACGGATTTGGTATTATTCCGATTTGACTGCAAGCTTTGGCCAATCTTGACGGACAAGATTAGTCAACTTTCCTCAATAATCACTTGATCGGTAAAAATTTTTAAGTCAGAAAATTCAAAAATTGCTGGATGACAAAAGCATTAGACAAATCAATAAAAAATGCCCCCACCAAAGGAACAATAATAAATGCTTGGGGAGAAGCCCCAAAATTTTCCGTTACCGCTGTCATATTGGCGATAGCTGTGGGAGTTGCCCCTAGAGTTAAACCCAAATAACCGGCGCAAACTACTGAAGCATGATAGTTTTTTCCCATTACGGGAAAGACCAGTAAAACAGTATAAATAATACTGAGTGAGAACTGCACTAATAACAGGATAGCAATCGGTCCGGCCAAATCGATCAATGTCCATAATTGTAAACTCATCAAGGACATAGATAGGAATAAACCGAGACTAACATCAGAAATTAAGGCTAAAGAGGGCGTATTAGCGGGCCAAGGAAAGCGTTTCAACACCAAAGGTACGGTATTAGTCAGGATAATTCCTGCCAATAAACAGGGGACAAAATCCGGTAATTTTAAACCAAGGGGAGTCACCCAGTAGTTAATCTGATTACCTAAACCGATAGTTAAACCAATCACTAAGATTGAATGGAGCATTGTATTGTAATCGATATTGACATTCCTCTGGCTTTGTTTAATTCCCACCGTTAAATCTTGGTCTTGATTATTGGCTCGCAGTCGATTTCTAGTAATTAACCATTTAGCCACCGGTCCGCCAATAATTCCCCCTAAAACTAGCCCAAAAGTAGCACTAGCTACACCGATTTCTGATGCTTTGGCGATGCCATAATTATCACGAAAAATAGAAGCCCAAGCAATGGCAGTCCCGTGACCGCCACTCAAAGAAACGGAACCAGCAATCAAACCGATGGGTAAATCTAATCCCATCACTTTTGCCACTCCTAACCCGGCTAAATTTTGTAGAATGAGATAAACCACGGCGGTTATTAATAAAATTAGCAAGGGTTTACCCCCTTGCAGCAGGGTTTTTAGTTTTGAGGACAGCCCGATAGTAGTAAAAAAAACGATTAACAGGGCATCCCGAACATTAAGGGTAAATTCAATTTGCCATTTAAAAACAGCAAAAAATAGACCGAAAAATAAGGAAGCCAAGACACCACCAGCAACGGCATCAGGAATGTTATAATCTTGCAGAAATTTGATATTTTTTCTTAAATACTTACCGAGATAGAGGACTAGAATAGCCATAATAATTGTCTGGCGTTGGCTAAATTGGTAAATTTCCATTTTCTTAATCTTAGTTCTCCAAGATGCTCTACTTAAGTTTAGTCCTAATTTTCAGTAACAATAAATCCGCTTATTAAAAACTGATTATTTATTCTCCGTTTTGCATGAGTGCCTCTTGCATGAGTGCCTCTCCTCATAAGTAGCCTATACTCAACGGATTTAGTATAACAACCTTATCTGTAAGAAAGCCGCAATGAAAAAAGGACACAAAGTAAATTGTGTCCTTGCCGAAGCTATGAACTTAATTTTTATTTAGCGTCGGAGAATTCCGCATCGATGACATCATCGCCACCACCAGCACCACCAGAGGGGCCATTGCCATCATTGCCACCGGTGGGATTACTAGGGGCCCCTTGCTGATACATACTGCTACCGATCGCGTAGAGGGCTTGTTGTAATTCCGGTAGGATGGTTTTGATCTTACCATCATCGTCTTGAGCGATCGCTTCTTCCAGTTCCTTAATCAATGCCTGGGCTTTATTTTTCTCGGATGGGGGAACCTTATCGCCCAACTCGGCTAACTGCTTCTCAGCTTGATAAACCACGTTTTCAGCTTGATTTTTGCGTTCAATGCGTTCGCGACGTTCCTTATCGACTGCGGCGTTCGATTCTGCCTCATTAACCATGCGTTCCACTTCATTTTGGGGCAAGGTAGAAGCGCCGGTGATGCTGATCGATTGTTCTTTTCCTGTACCTTTATCCTTAGCGGTGACATTTAAAATACCGTTAGCATCGATGTCGAAGACCACTTCGATTTGAGGCACACCACGAGGAGCGGGAGGGATACCATCGAGTCGGAAAGTTCCCAAACTCTTGTTATCTTTGGCCATTTCCCGTTCCCCTTGCAGGACGTGGATTTCCACGTTAGTTTGTCCATCTACTGCCGTGGAGAAAACTTCCGATTTTTTGGTGGGGATAGTGGTGTTGCGGGTAATAATCCGCGTCATCACACCGCCGAGGGTTTCCACACCCAAAGACAGGGGCGAAACATCAAGCAGAAGAATATCTTTGACTTCACCAGCGAGGACACCACCTTGAATAGCGGCACCTACGGCTACCACTTCATCGGGGTTAACGCTTTGGTTAGGATCTTTGCCCAGAACTTTTTTAACTAATTCTTGAACGGCGGGAATCCGGGTTGAACCACCGACGAGAACCACTTCATCGAGGGCAGATTTATCGATTTTGGCATCACGGATGGCATTTTCGACGGGAATCCGACAGCGATCGATTAAATCGGCGCAAATTTCCTCAAATTTAGCTCTGGTTAAAGTGGTATCTAGGTGTTTTGGTCCTTCGGCGGTAGCGGTGATGAAGGGCAGGTTAATTTCCGCTTGGGTAACGCTAGAAAGTTCAATTTTGGCTTTTTCTGCCGCTTCTGTGAGACGTTGCAGGGCTTGTTTATCTTGACGGAGATCTATTCCTTCAACTTTTTTGAATTCTCCGGCTAAATAATCGACGATTTTTTTATCGAAGTCATCACCACCGAGATGAGTATCTCCAGAGGTAGCGAGAACTTCAAAGACACCATCACCCACTTCTAGAACCGATACGTCAAAGGTTCCCCCACCCAAGTCAAAAACGAGAATGGTTTCGTTAGCTTTTTTGTCTAATCCGTAGGCAAGAGAGGCGGCAGTGGGTTCGTTGATAATGCGGAGAACTTCAATCCCAGCAATTCTACCGGCATCTTTGGTGGCCTGACGTTGGGAGTCATTAAAATAAGCGGGTACGGTGATGACTGCTTGGGTAACGGTTTCGCCGAGGTATTTACTGGCATCTTCCACCAGTTTCCGCAGTACCTGGGCGGAAATTTCTTCGGGGGAGAATTGTTTGCCCTGGGCGGGACAGTCTAATTTAACGTTGCCGTTGCCGTCTTGGAGAGTTTTGTAGGATACTTCTGTGGCTTCGTTGGTAACTTCGTTGAATTTCCTGCCGATGAAGCGTTTGACGGAATAAAAAGTATTTTGCGGGTTCATTACCGCTTGACGTTTGGCGATTTGTCCTACTAGGCGATCGCCACTTTTGGCGTAGGCGACGACTGAGGGCGTGGTTCTAAATCCTTCGGCGTTGGCGATAACGGTGGGTTTGCCACCTTCCATAACCGCGACGCAGGAGTTAGTCGTCCCTAAGTCAATTCCAACTACTTTTCCCATAATCTTTGTGCTGCTCCGATACAACTATAGTGACTTCTAGAATCGGAACTGTACTCGGTTTTTAGGCGATACCCACCCCTATCAGTTCCTTCGTTATCTCTATAGTGCAAAATAACCCCGCTTTCTCGATAGTGTAGGTATCCGAACCTTTTTGGTAGTATTACAGTAGTCGGTAAACCTGCGGTGAAAGTCAAAAATTCTCCCGGAGGGCAGTCTGAACGAGTAATTTAGATAGTCAACAGCTTATCCTCTGTGCTCAAACACGATCACTGATAACAATTTATCTAATTCATCGCAGAATCTCAATTGCCTTATTGTCTTAGTTACATCGGCTTTTTACCTGATTATTTCCTAAAAACTATGGCTTACGAAACTCTGGATATTTCCACACCGACACCGATTTTATCTTGGGCGGGCCATGAATTGGGACACCAAGAAACCCAAATGGCTAAAAATGTCGCTTCCCTACCTTTTGTTTATAAACACATTTCTTTAATGCCCGATGTTCACTTGGGTAAAGGCGCTTTAGTCGGTTCGGTGATTGCCACCAAAGATGCCGTAATTCCTGCCGCCGTCGGAGTCGATATTGGTTGCGGCATGGCTGCCCTAAAAATGCCTTTTACTGGCGAACAATTGCAGGGAAAACTCAAAAAAATTCGCCTCGATGTAGAGGCGAATATTCCCGTCGGTTTTGCGGAAAATAAAGAAGTGGATCGGGAAGTAACTAAATGGCCAAAATGGGCGGAATTTAAACAGATTCATCGAGGCGTGCAGAACCTAGAGAAAAAAGCCCTTAAACAAATGGGTTCTCTGGGGGGTGGTAATCACTTTATCGAAATTTGTTTAGATACAGACAATCAAGTTTGGTTAATGCTCCATTCCGGTTCTAGAGGTATTGGTAATCAACTGGCCCAATGTCATATTGATACGGCCAAAGAGTTAGCAAAACTAGCAGAAGGTAAATTACCTGACCTCGATCTGGCCTACTTTGTTGCCGGTACAGAAGAATTTGCCGCCTACTGGCATGACCTACAATGGGCGCAGGAATATGCCCGTTATAATCGGGAAATTATGATGGCTAGATTTAAACGCATTGTTGAAAAACATCTAGCGGGAGGCAAACCAACTAAACCCCTCTTAGTAGTTAATTGTCATCACAATTATGCCGAAAAAGAAATTCATTTTGGGGAGGAGGTTTATGTCACCCGAAAAGGAGCCGTCCGCGCCAGAGAAACCGATTATGGTATTATCCCCGGTTCCATGGGAGCGCAATCTTATATTGTTAAGGGCAAAGGAGAACATAATAGCTTCTGTTCCTGTTCCCACGGGGCCGGGCGCTTGATGTCGAGAAATCTGGCTAAAAAAACCTTTACTCTTGATGATTTAATTGCCCAAACCCAAGGGGTTGAATGCCGCAAAGATGAGGGCGTTATTGATGAGATTCCGGGAGCTTATAAACCGATCCAACAGGTGATGAATCAACAGGCGGATCTAGTGGAAATTGTCGCCACTCTCAAGCAGGTGCTGTGTGTCAAAGGTTAACAAATCATTGCCAGAGCGATCGATTTTTGTCGTTTTTTCCCTAGCTTGACATCCTCGCCGCCGTAAAACGGACGGCGATTCCCAAACCTCACGATTTAGGTTTCTGCTTCTTTCCCTTGCGGGGTTCCGCACCTGCCTTAACAGATTTACTCTGTTCTG
>NZ_SFBZ01000127.1:0-12189 GCF_007095495.1 Microcystis sp. M_QC_C_20170808_M9Col
CCTTCTGGACGTTGGCATATCTCAATAAGATTTGATGACCCAACGATTAAGCCTTTACCAGTAACAGATAAAGCCATTGGAATTGACTTAGGAATTAGTAGCCTCGTGATTACCAGCGACGGCGATAAAGTGTCTAATCCTAAGCATTTTAAGAAACATTATCAGAGGTTGCGAAAAGCACAAAAAAATCTTTCTAGAAAACAGAAAGACTCAAAGAATCGGGAAAAAGCAAGAATCAAAGTAGCCAAGATTCACGCTCAAATCACCGATAGCAGGAAAGACCATTTACACAAGCTAACCACTCAATTAGTTCGTGAAAACCAAACGATTGTGGTTGAGAATTTAGCCGTTAAGAATATGGTCAAAAACCCGAAATTATCTCAGGCAATATCTGATGTAAGCTGGGGAGAAATCACCCGACAATTAGCCTATAAATGCCGTTGGTACGGGAAAAATTACATCGAAATAGATAGATGTTTTCCCAGTTCTAAACGGTGCAGTAATTGTGGGTATATTGTGAAAAAGCTGCCGTTAAATGTTCGAGAGTGGGACTGTCCGAACTGTGGGACTCACCATGACCGAGACATTAACGCCAGTAAAAATATTTTGGCCGCAGGGCTTGCGGTGTCAGTCTGTGGAGCGACCATAAGACCAGAACAGAGTAAATCTGTGAAGGCAGGTGCGAAAAATCCTTCGGGAAAGAAGCAGAAACCCAAATCGTGAGGTTTGGGAATCGCCGTCCGTTTTACGGCGGCGAGGATGTCAAATAATTTAGATTGTTCTTTTCTTGCACGTCCGCTCACCGATTGCCTCCCAGCCAATGAGTTTAGAATCCGCTACCGATGAAGTCATTAAGCAAAATTTAGAACAATTTCTAATTGTTTTGTCCGTTTCCCTGAGTGTGGCCACGGTTTCGAGGATTTTTAGCTGGTTTCGCCAGATTCCTTACACCCTATTGTTAGTGATAGTCGGTTTGGGTTTAGCTTTTATCGATATCCGTCTGGTGAACCTATCCCCCGAACTGATTCTAGAAATTTTTCTGCCCCCTTTGCTATTTGAAGCCGCTTGGAATACGCGCTGGCGAGATCTGAAGGATAATTGGATTCCCGTCAGTCTTTTCGCTATTGTCGGCGTAATTATCTCGATTTTCGGGGTTGGTTTTACCCTAGATGAATTGACCAATTTACCCCTATTTACGGCATTATTAGTGGGTGCGAGCCTTTCTTCTACGGATCCCGTCGCTGTTGTCGCTCTTTTTCGCGAATTAGGGGCCAGTAAAAAACTCACCGTGCTTTTGGAAGGGGAAAGCTTATTTAATGATGGGGTCGCTGTGGTCGCTTTCGCTCTTTTGGTGGAAATTCCCCTCGGTGCTAGTGGTCTATCCTTAGAGACAACCATTAGCCGGATTGCCGCTTTTATCGGTATCGGGGTGGCAGTGGGTTGTTTAGTGGGTTTTGGTATTTCCTATCTGACTCAACGTCTCGATTTACCCCTAGTGGAACAGTCTTTAACTCTTGTGTCCGCCTACGGTGCTTATTTATTAACCGAGGAGTTCGGGGGTTCGGGGGTAATCGGAGTGGTGACTACGGGGATTATTTTGGGTAATTTTGGCTCTAGAATCAGCATGAGTCCCCGTACGAGGCTATTAGTCACGCAATTCTGGGAGTTTCTCGCTTTTTTTGTCAATTCGATCGTTTTTCTCCTCATCGGCGATCAGATTCGTCTCTCCAGTTTAGCCGATAATCTCAATTTAATTTTTATCACGATCGCCGCCGTGGTAGCGGCCCGTTTTCTGGCTACCTTTGCTTTGGCAACTGTTAGTAATGCCTTGATGGAAACTAAAATTAATTGGCGGGAAAAAACGGTTTTATGGTGGGGAGGTTTGCGCGGTTCCGTTTCTATTGCCCTAGCTTTAAGTGTGCCGGTTATTTTTCCCAATCGTCAGGATATCATCGATATCGTCTTCGGAGTTGTTCTCTTTACCCTTTTGGTTCAAGGATTAACTATTCAAACTTTCCTATCGAGATTAGACTTGATCGGTGATCAACCAATTCGAGAAAACTATGCGGAACTTTTAGCCCGACGGGTAGCTTTAAAAAGAGTTTTAGACTATCTTTCTAAGTTAGATAAATCTCCCGATGTGGCACCAGAATTCTTTAGTTATGAGCAGCATCTCGTCAAAGAAAAGTTAAAGACCGTAGAAGCGGAAATACAATCTCTCAACGATAGTTATCCCCAATTACAGCTATTAACAATGGAACAACTTCGGGAAACCCTCCTAGATATCGAAGCTGATACCTACGCTGAATTTATTCGATCCGGCCGTTTAACTAGCAATTTATCCCCCGTCCTCCAAGAAATTCTCGCTGAAAGTAAAATTACTGATCAGTAGGACTATTTTGGGGTATATACCTGAACTTTCCCCGTATAAATATACGGCTCATCTGAGTTCAGTATGCTAAAGATCGAAGACAAATTTCTCAAACAGTTTTCACACAACTATTTGGGCTCTTGATAACCGTCCTATTGGATTTTAGGCTCTGTAATCTTGGGCAAGAGAGGGATTGAGTTTTTATAAATTTATAGATAACCTACTAAACTTCGGAGTTGGTGAGGGGTTGGGGTTGAATCCAGCCGGCTTGGAGAATGGCTGGAATGATGGGATTGCTTGCGGCTGTTAGCTCCCTAGCAACAACGTCTGGAATAATAATAGTTTGATAAATTGACTCTAGCAACCAGAGATGATCGACGATCGCTAGATTGGCAAGGGCGGAGGTATCGCTGACGACGATCATAGCCAGCCTCGATCTCGCAGATGCTGAACATCCTGCTCAAAGTCTTCTACATCGTAGTGAACACAAATACCGCGATCTGCCAGCAGTTTTTGAAAGTCCATGACTTCCATCCCGGCAATTTTACTGGCGCGACTGAGGGAAATCCGCTCTTGCTGAAACAGCGCAATGGCAATCTCCCGGAGCCAGTCGCCCTGATTAAAGGTTTCGGCTTGGCTGAGGTTATCAGGTAGGTTCAGGGTAATTTGCATTGAGACATCCTCACGCACTAATCCTTATTTTCTCTAGCCTGCCAGATCTCGGTTAAAGCTTTTTCAATATCCGATCTTTGCAATTTTACCATGTCCTTAACATGGTCTTCATGAACTATCGTATCATAAACATCTGTGACATAATAGTTGTCACTTGATCGTTCACATAAAGCATCTTCCCAAGGAACAGAACACCTTCTTTCCGATGTTGTCCAAAAGTAACAAATTTTACAAAATTCTATGATAAAATCAGCCCGATCACTATATTGTGCTGATTTTTCAATTCCATTTTCAAGTCTTAAATACTGCTGCGTAAATTGCTTATTTTGAGTTAGCAATTTCACAGAATAGCCTGGGCTATTCAAATATCTAGCACTTAAAATAAATTCGGTATAAGAGCCTTTAACTTGATAATTCTTATGGGAAATTTCACGAACTATTTCTGAACTTCCCAAGCCTAAAAATCCTCTTGTATATTCCACTTTTTTTTCGATGGAATTACCATATATTAATTGCCCAAAATCATCAAGAATTTCGGGGATTAGGGAGGAGAAATGATGCCATATTCGGTTATTTTGTGCTTCCTGTGTCATTGAAAAGCTTTGTCTCGCCCGTTCGGCGCTTTCCATTGCTTGGTTGTATCGATACTGATTTTCACGACGTTCAGCTTCCGCTCTTTTCCTTTCCTCTAGCTTACGCGCTTCTTCTTGCTTTTGCCGAGCTTGCATTTTTCTGAGATCTTCAAAACTTGACATGATGAATCCTTTAGAATTGAGTCTAATTGCCAATTATGATTTTATTGCGATCACCTGATCGAGTCAACAAGCTTGAGCAATTCGTGATTCACTTAGGTTGGCTAGATCGGTGGAGATGCCTAATGGCTAAATTGAGCGGTATGCGATCGCGTTTTGGCTCAACAATATAGAGATTCAATTAACGTAATGGTAGAGAATCCCTCGCTTTTAGCGATGGGAGTGTCAAAGGAGGATGGCAATGAAATTAGCTGAACTGAGAAAACAAGGATATCAAGCTTTAGTTGACTCTTTAGGGGTGGTGGGAATGCTCCGCTTCCTGCAACAATTGGAAGTCGGCCATGGCGATTACACCGCCGAGCGACACCAGTGGTTAGATGAACTGACCCTCGCCGATTTTCAGAGCTACGTTCAACAAAAGAAAAGTATCAATGGTGGGGAGTTAGGGGGTTAGAAGGCAAGAACTGGCTCTTCTGGTTTCTGTGTGGAAACGAGGTCTATACTGATAGAATATCCGCCAAATAGCACTGAAAGTCTTGCCTGATCAGCATTTCACGATTCCATAGGCAAAAATTATCAGACAAAATCGAGAAGAGCCATTCTGTCGGGGTGATTAGAAAGGAATATCGTCTAAATTTTCCTCCACCGATGTGTCGCTAGGTTGCCAAGCGGAAGGATTAGAAAGTTCATAGGATGCGTCGTATTCAAAGTCCCCGGGGGAGACAGGTGCGACGGGTTTTTCCACCTGGGTTTTATTCGATTTGTGGGTATTGATTGGTACGACTTTTTCTGGAGTCGGGGCCGTCATTTCACCGCTACTCACGCTGCCGTCAAGATGATAGAGATGACTAATAACTAATTCGGCCCGTTTTTCCTTAAAACCTTCGGGACGATCGATCGTCTGCATGGAGAGACGACCTTCCAAAATTACTTGATCGCCTTCATGATAGTTCTGAGCGACTTCTGAGGCTAAATTTCCCCAAGCTACGGCCCTTAAATTAGTCGGGGTTGCCTCGGCACGATTGGCAGAAAACTCGACTAACATTTGAGCGTAGGGAGTTTGATTATCTTGGGTATAACGTAATTCGGGACGACGGACAATTTTAGCCATTAAAATGCAACTGTTCATGGTCGAAAATTAGTCTGAATTTTTCTAATAGCACCATTGTACTGAAAAAGTACGAGGATCACCACTGTAGAGGTTAGGGAATTTTATGGGACTCTGGTTAAGAAAAAATCTCTTTAACACTTGGTACAACGTCATCTTAACCCTTGCGGGTCTATTTCTCAGCCTCTGGGGGGGCTTAAGTTTTCTCGATTGGGCGATAAATCGGGCAAAATGGGCTGTAGTGACGGAAAATCTCGGTTTATTTGTGGTCGGTCGTTATCCAGAACAGTCAATATGGCGTATTTGGCTGATTTTAACGATACTTGCGGCTTTATCACTGTTTTCTTGGCAATTAAACCGGGGTCGCTTCCCCGATTGCCCCGCTTTTCTCCAACGCTGGTGGGGATTGCTCTGGTTATTGACTTTACCTTTAATTGCTTGGTTACTATTGGGAGGATTATTTTTAAAGGCAATTCCCCTCGATGATCTCAGTGGTTTAATCTTAACTTTATTAGTAGCGATCGCCAGTATGATTTTATCTTTCCCCTTGGGGGTATTATTAGCCCTGGGGAGACAGAGTGAATTACCGGCAATTCGTTGGCTATCTATTGGTTATATCGAATTATTGCGCGGTTTACCTTTGTTGGGAATTTTATTCATGGCTCAGGTGATGTTACCCTTGATTTTACCCGCCGGGACGAGACCGGAACGGGTAATCAGAGCGATCGCAGGATTTACCCTTTTTGCAGCAGCCTATCTGGCCGAAAATGTCCGCGGTGGTTTACAAGCGATTCCCAAAGGTCAAATTGAAGCGGCCAAAGCTTTGGGTTTAAAACCGATTTTCGTTTTATTATTGATCGTTCTACCCCAAGCTCTAAAAGCGGTCATTCCCGCTATTGTTGGTCAATTTATCAGTTTATTTAAGGATACTTCTCTACTGGCGATCGTGGGACTGGTGGACCTCTTGGGTATGGCAGGATCGGTTTTAGCTAATCCGAAATTTATCGGCGATTATCCAGAGGTTTATCTATTTTTGGCGTTTATTTACTGGATTTTCTGTTATTCTATGTCCCTAGCCAGTCGTAGGTTAGAACAGCGTTGATTGGGGTGTGGGGTGTGGGGTGTGGGGTGATGGGGTGATGGGGTGATGGGGTGTGGGGTGTGGGGTGTGGGGTGTAGGGTGTGGGGTGATGGGGTGTGGGGTGTGGGAAGCTTTTCAGTGATCAGTAAACAGTAAACAGTAATCAGTGAACTGAAAACTCACATCTGATAACTGATCACTGATAACTGATAGATGGCTACCTGGCTTTTTGTCATAAATATTGATATTATTTAACAATGAGCAGCAATTTATGGTAAATATATTTATTTAGGAGAGCGAGAAAATGGCTGGATTCTTTGGCCTGTTTGGCAATAAGACGAAATACGTCGATGAACCGATGGATATGAGCGCACCGGAACCGAAAGAGGCTTTTTACTTGGAACCCGATGACGCTAAAACTCTCGGTGATATCGACTTTATGCGGACACCGATCACGATCCGACGTACTTTCCCGAAAACTGCCTCGAATAAAAAGGGTGGCGAATCGATTAAACAGATTTCTTCTATGGAAGTCAGCAAAGTCACCGATAACGGTATTGTGGCAAAATCGGCTACTTCCGAGGCTAATAGTAAGGCTAACGCTGCTAATGATAACGTTCGTCGCGCTAACGATGACAATATCAATCCTTTCCTGAAAATGGCCCGCGAAATCAAGAAATAGTATAGAGTTTGCTGAATAAATCTAAAAACCTTGTTGGGTAAAACTTTTAGACCTTTTGGCCATCAAAAAGTAATGGATCTGGGAGTGATCGAGGGAAAAATCCCTGGACTTTTTCCCTGAAAATTAGGTAATTGACCCCCTCAAAATCGGTAAAACCCTACACCCCACACCCCACACCCCACACCCTGCCCCCAGGAAAAACTTTTTCAGCAAACCCTAGTATAGTAAGGTGAGCATTGGCCACCCTTGAGAGCAAACTTTGGTGGGGAAAGCCCACCTTTTTTTATGACCATTATTAACGGAAAAACCAAGTTATTAGGCGTAATCGGCGATCCCATCGGCCATACTCTTTCTCCCCCCATGCACAATGCCGCTATCGATGCCTTGGGGCTAAATTATGTCTATCTTCCCCTACCTATCGCCCCGGAAAATTTAGCAACTGCGATCGCTGGCTTGGCCGCCATTGATCTAGAGGGTTTTAGCGTCACAATTCCCCATAAATTAGCAATTATTCCCTTATTATCGCAAATTACGGAGAAAGCAAGGCTAGTGGGCGCAGTTAACACCGTCTGGCGCACGGAAACCGGCTGGCAGGGAACGAATACCGATGTGGATGGCTTTCTCGCACCCTTGAAATCCCTTGACAAAGATTGGAGTCGGGTGAATCCAGTTATTTTAGGCAATGGCGGCGCTGCCCGGGCGGTGGTGGTGGCTTGCGCCCAGTTGGGCTGTGGCGAAATTCATGTGGTAGGACGCAATCAAAAGAAATTAGATCCTTTTAAAGAAAGTTGGGCGAATACCAGCCTCTATGACCTCCTAGAAGTGCATAGCTGGGACGAATTAGAGGGGCTGGTATCCACCACAGAACTCCTGATTAATTCTACCCCGATCGGAATGTCCCCCCAGGGCGAACAATCCCCTGTTGAGTTAGAATTATTAGACCTTTTACCGCCATCGGCGATCGCCTACGATCTGATTTATAATCCCCGGCCGACCAAATTTCTCCGGTTGGCCCAGACTAGAGGGATCAGAATTATTGATGGGTTAGAAATGTTAGTTAATCAGGGAGCGATCGCACTAGAAATCTGGTTAGGTCAACCCGTCCCCGTCTCGGTCATGCGGGAAGCTTTGTTAAAACAATTCTAAATGCTAAAATCTTATTTCTGGCTTTATTTATGCCCCCTTCTAGCTCCTTTTGGAAAACTCTGAATAACTCGATTCTAGTGCGCTATCTATTATTATTTGGCTGTGGCTGGAGTCTAATTATCTTAATTAACTATTTCTACGGGATGATCGCTATTTTTACTGGTTCGGCAGTCCTGGCCGCTCTATTAAATTATCCCGTGGTTTGGTTATCCCGTTATCTACCGAGAGGACTAGCCATTGCTATTACCACCCTAGTAGCTTTTATCCTCCTATTTAGATTAGTCACAGGCATAGGATTAGAAGCAGTTAATCAGGGGAGAGGACTACTATTCAATCTTACCGATGCCCTTAGTCAAAAAGATTTTTTACCCTTTCAAGACTTTCTTGATCGATTAGATTTAAATAAAATGGTGGGAAGCTTACAAACCGGTTTAGCCACGGGTTTATCGCTCGTACAGGGAGTTTTTTCCAGTGTCTTTACGGGCATTTTCGGGGCGGTGATCAGTGTTTATATGCTCATCGACGGTGATAAACTCTGGCGAAGTTTTTTGCAACTTCTCCCCATAGCATACCGGGAGCGTTTTGCCAAGTCTTTTCGACAAAGTTTTCTGGGATTTATTCGCGGGCAACTGTTGTTAATGCTCTTTTTATCCGTGACGAGTTTCTTAAGTTTTTCCCTATTGGGAATCAAATATGGGCTAATTTTAGCGAGCATTCTCGGTGTTATCGATGCTATCCCGGGTATCGGGGCAACCCTGGGCATTTTGCTGGTAACTATCTTGACTTTTACCTCCCAGGGACTAGCAATTGCCGTTAAAGCTTTTATTGTCTGTGTTGTCTTGGTGCAAATTCAAGATAATATTATTCGCCCTAAAGTTATGGGCAATGCCCTAGAATTAAACCCAGTAATTTTATTTTTATCCCTCTTTATCGGCGAAAGAGTTGCGGGATTATTAGGGGTTTTTCTCTCCATTCCTATCGCTGGGATGATCGCGATCTGGATCGGATCGAGCGAAGAAAAACCAATAACAGCTTTAGAGGAAAATCAGTTAGGAGAAAGTCAAGAGAATTAAGAGCCGATCCTCGGTCTCTACTATACAATTAGAGAAATTTGTTATCTACAACACTCGATCGCTACCTAGGGTTTGCTGAAAAAGTAGGGGCGAAGCATTCGGATAGGAAATCTACGGTTTCAGCGATAGGTTATGCCCGAATGCTTCGCCCCGAAGAAGCAAGGTTTGGAACCACGATTCTCTCAAAATCTTGCACCTGTGGGAGCGAAACAAGCCACTAAAACCCTTACCTCGTCTATATTTCACATTTATTCAGCAAACCCTACCTAGGGCTTGCTGAATAAATCTAAAAACCTTTTTGGGTAATACTTTCAGACTTTTTGTCAATCAAAAAGTACCAGTTCTGGAAGCGATCGGGGTAAAATTCAGGTACTTTTTCTCTGAAAACACCCCACACCCCACACCCCGCACCCCACACCCCACACCCTGTCCCTACGAAAAACTTTTTCAGCAGACCCTACCTATGGAAAACCTAGATTTAAAGAAATCCTCGCCCCTCTTATTTATCTCACCGTTTTTTCTCTGGGGAACAGCGATGGTAGCGATGAAGGGTGTTATCCCCCACACCACCCCCCTATTTATGGCGGGAATTCGCCTTGTCCCCGCCGGAATGTTAGTTTTAATAGTAGCTTGGTTTTTAGGTCGTCCTCAGCCCAAAACCCTGCAAGCGTGGCTATGGATTGCCCTTTTTGCTCTGATGGATGCCACTCTTTTTCAAGGTTTTCTGGCATTGGGATTAAATCGCACCGGGGCGGGGTTAGGATCGGTAATTATTGACTCCCAACCCCTAGCGGTGGCTTTAATGTCCAGTTGGCTATTTAAAGAAGTTATCGGTGTCTGGGGATGGTTGGGATTGGGTTTAGGGATTGGGGGAATTAGTTTAATCGGCTTGCCCGATCAATGGTTTTATGACTTTTTTGGACAAAAAGCGGTAAATATTGACTTTAGCTGGCAAGAATTACTAAATAGCGGCGAAATGCTGATGCTTTTGGCTTCCCTATCCATGGCGGTGGGAACAGTCTTAATCCGGTTTGTCTGTCGTCATGCGGATCCCGTCAGCGCCACAGGATGGCACATGATTTTAGGGGGATTGCCCCTATTTTTAGCTTCAGCCTTCACCGAATCCCATCAATGGCAGAATATAGATTTAAATGGTTGGTTAGCTTTAAGTTATGCCACGATTTTTGGTAGTGCGATCGCCTATGGAATATTCTTTTATTTAGCCGCCAAGGGCAATTTAACCAGTTTAAGTTCTTTAACTTTTTTAACTCCGGTTTTTGCCCTCAGTTTCGGGAATTTATTCCTCGGTGAGATGTTAAGTGTATTGCAATGGGTGGGGGTATCTTTAACCCTTGTTAGTATTTATTTAATCAATCAAAGGGAAAGAATCTCCCCACAATTGCGGGCAATTTTTGCTAATCTTTCCTCTGCTTCCGTGAAGTAAACATGAGTGTTGGGTGTTGGGTTTTAGGGTTTTGGGGTTTTAGGGTTTTGGGGTTTTGAGGGATTAGTTAAAATTTCCCCATTTCCCCATTTCCCTATCCCCCTATTTCCCTATCCCCCCATTTCCCCATTTCCCTATCCCCCCATTTCCCTATCCCCAATCTCTGATTTATACCCAAAAGCAACTAACTCAAATTCCGTGCGAATTACCTCGACTCTGGCAAAATTTGCCTCTTGTAATTTTTGGTTGAGATTTTGAGAGGTAAAACCAGTTTTATGAGCCATATAGGGCATCCCAGGCACTTCTGTTCCCATGCCGTAAAACATCCACAAAGCGCGCACGGGACCTCCGGGAGAAATATATAAAGGTTCATTTTCCATATCGCCTCTAGCGACAAATTCGGCGGCAGTTTGCATATCGGGAACTACGATCATCAAAAAGCCTTCGGGTTTAAGAATGCGTTTAAATTCCTCTAGGGCGATGGGAACTTCGTAATGATAAATATGTTCTAGATTATGACTAGAAAAAACCGCATCGACGGAGTTATCGGGAACGGCACTTAAATCGGTAATAGTTCCTAAAATATCCGGGTTAACGGCAGTATTGATATCGAGGCGAATTTCTTGCCAATTGCCATCGCGGAATAGTTGGGGTAAAGCTTCGGGATTATAGGGACCACAACCCACATTTAAAACCAGTTTTTTCGGGGATTTTAGCGCTGTTATCCCCGGGGAAGCATTCCAAGCTAATAAACAAATATTTTTCAAACCAAGCAAACCGTGATTAGCCACTTGATCATCTAAAATTATCTGGGCTTGGGGATGGGTTTTAGTAAAATCTTTTATGGCCTGTTGGAGAGCAGGATGCTGACATTTATTGATGATAATTAAAGCGGAATCAGACCAGAATTTTTTGGCGAAAAGTAAGGAGATGAAGAGCGATCGATAGTCTTCGGCGGCATCGTAGTAATAAACTCCCAGCTTTTCTTCACTGTTTAATTCTTCGAGATCATCGAAAAAGGGTTCCGTTTCTTGATCGCTTAAAAATATCTGTTCTGATAGTTGAAAATCCTCCAAATCCTCAGATAATATAGTTAGCTTTTCTCCCGATGGATCGTATTTAAAAAAAGCTTCTACGCCATAACCGTAGCGATCGCTATTATCGCAGAAAGCGGCGACTAAACTACCGCGACGAAAACAACCCACTTGACAGTAAACCTCGTCCGGTTGCAGACAGGCAACGGCTAAATTGAGTAGGGGAAAGAGATTGCGATCGGGATAGGAGGCGGTTTTTTGGCTTAAAAGGGTTAATTGCTCGGAAATAGGCGACATTAAAGCCGATCCCCAATCCTGATACTGTTGAGGCAATTGTTCTAAGAATTTCTGTAAATCCATGCTCTTGCTTTCCCGAAAACTATAATCCTTTTCCCGATCATCGAAAATTTGGGTCTGAAACCCCGTCGTTCCACGACGGCTTTACTGTTAAATATTAGCGCATTTACACGATATATGCTAGAATGCGAGATATGGAAAAAGCCTATTCGTTTCGATTTTACCCAACACCCGAACAAGAGTCGCTATTGCGGCGCACCTTGGGCTGTGTAAGATTGGTTTACAATAAAGCTCTCCATCTCAGAACACAAGCTTGGTATGAAAGACAAGAAAGAGTAGGATATACTGAAACTTCTTCAATGTTGACCGAGTGGAAAAAACAAGAAGAATTAGAGTTTTTAAACGAAGTTAGCTGTGTACCTTTACAACAAGGGTTAAGACATTTACAAACAGCTTTCACTAACTTCTTTGCTGGTCGTACTAAGTATCCTAACTTTAAGAAAAAACATCAAGGAGGAAGTGCCGAATT
>NZ_SFBZ01000128.1:0-2566 GCF_007095495.1 Microcystis sp. M_QC_C_20170808_M9Col
GAAGCAACCGGATTCGGTTGATTGAGAAAATCTCGCCAATTTAATCGATTTAACTGCACTACTTGATAGTTAAATTCTAACACCTTAAAATCGGGAAAATCGACTACATATTGACTAATCGCTGCTCTTTTTGGCTTTGAATAAGAAAAAATTACAATCGGATAAATCGGTAAGACAAATTTCTCATGAAAGCGAGCAAAATAAGTAAACATTCGCCGGTTAAACCACTTGCGGGAACTTTCCTGCGCCTCTACATGAATCAGAAAGAAAGATTCTTTTCCTCGAAACTTAACTTGTGCGACTAAATCGCTTTCATACCTTTCTCCTTCTGTGACATCGGTAAATACTTCTTTGTCTAAAAAAGTAATCGAGTCCCTATCTAAATAATCGATCAATTGAGGAAAAAACAACTCAATAAATTCGACAAAAAAGGTGGAGATTAACTCCTTAAATAAGCGATCATGGTCAATATTATTAGTCATGTAAAGGTGTCTGCGATCGCTTCGATGGGTACAGTCAACAGTTCAAAGAACATGGCATTATGGGGAAAGTAGTCTAATTCTGGTGGACATTATAACACATAAAAGCCAGATCGAAAAAAAGTTTTCGATAACTCCGTCTTGAGGCGGTCGTAAGAACTAAGCAGTTAAAGTATTTAACCAATTGATTAAATCTTCAACCCTAGAGAAATCGAATAAAGCTTCTCTCTCACAAGTCCAGAAAACGGGTTTCTCAAAGAAACCCGTTTTCTAAATAGAAACCCCTTTTCTCAGTTGAGATTGCTTCTGCGCCTTTTTCTGATTTTTCTTGCCAAGTGCCGTGAAAACTGGGAGGGATAACACTGGGTAATTGCAGACAGCAAAGGGGTTCTTTTTCTAACTGTTGACTATCATAGATTCTCACTTGGCTGCTGTGATTATTGCCGTCGTAAACCACGACGATTAACCATCCCGTTTCTGGAGATAAACCATCGGAGACAAAAATCGGTTCACTGCCATAACAGTTATTTTCTAGATAAGCAATAGTTAACTTACCTGTGGAGTGATTATAACAAGCGGGAAGTCCGATAATTTCCCGACGAATATCGCTATCGGGACGATGAACAGCTAAAAAAGTATTTTGCCATTTTTGTCCCACCAGTTGCGGGGAAACCACGGGAAAATCACAGCTTAAATCCGAGAGAATTTCCTGATTAATCACCTTTGCTGATAGGGGATTGATGGTGATACTTGCTAATTTTCCGATGGCTAAGGTTTCGGTTTCACCCGTGGCAACTTCTTTTAAAAATTGATTAGTTTTAAAGTCGTCATAACGGACAAAAACAATTTCAAGATTGCCTTGGTCATTCACACAACCATTAGCGAAGTGCCATTGAAACCATGAATCTGTAACACTTTCACTGACTAATTGCAGAGAATCTCGCTCAAAAATTAGTATTCTTGTTCCTAATTCTGGCTGCCACTGCATGGCATCACTAAAAGTTTTAAATCCCAACAGTATCGATAATTTATCTGCTTTTATCGGTGGGACAAAAAAGACGAGATACTGTCCTGCTAAAACAAAGTCATGCAGCAGAGACAATCTATCTAACTCAAAAGTGTTTTTCTGGATAATTTGACCAGTGGAGTCAGACTTATAGAGATTTAAACTAACTTTGGCACTGATTGTCACCCCGAAATTAAAAATCTCTCCTCTGGACAAATCTACTTTGGGATGAGCGGAAAAAGTTTCCTTTGCTTGTAAGCTAGATAAATTATCTAAGCCTAGGGTTTCTAAAGATTGTAAATCTAATTTATGGGGAAAACCCCCTTCCCAGAGAGCTAATAATTTATCGGGTAAAGCTAACACCGAGGTATTAGCGGCATTTTTTACCTCTTTTCCCCAATTATTCCAAAAGAAGCCGGGGGCATTCATGCCATAATTGGGAAATAAATATTGATTAGCGGCGCTTTCTTGCTGATAACCGGCAGTCTGAACATAACGATAGGTGGCACTGGCTCCCTTATCATGAAAATGTACAGCTAAAACTGCCCCATCTCCGTCAAACCAATGACCAACTTTTTGCTTACCCCTTTCTAATCTCCCCGGACCATTGCGATAGAGACTCCCCCGCAATCCGTCAGGAATTTTCCCCGATAATAAGGTTAATTGGGTTTCAGAAAATTCGACTGCTGGTTTTTCTAGAGATTTTGCCCAAGCTTTCATAGATTTGTTTTTTTTAGTGATTACATAGTTTAAGTATAGCCCTAGACTAGGTTCAATGACGATAACTTAGGCAGTTTACCAGTTAATTAGTATTCGTCACAACCCATCAATTATATCATTATAAAGTATCGGGATCAATTCCCAGAGAACGGATATATTCAGCTAAACGTTCAGCTTTAAGACGCTCTTGTTCTAATTGTAAACTTGCTTGTTCAGCTTTTTGAGATAACTCAATAGAAGTCAAAAACTTCTGACCATCTAAACTATAAATTTCTAACTCATCTTCTGTCAATTCAAATCGGATATTTAACCGAGGACTAACCCATCCCTTAATCTCAGGTATAGAGCTTAATAGTCCTTC
>NZ_SFBZ01000129.1:0-3344 GCF_007095495.1 Microcystis sp. M_QC_C_20170808_M9Col
TTTCAGGGAAAAAGTCCCTGAATTTCCCCCTGATCACTCCCATATCTGGTACTTTTTGAGGGGAAAAAAGTCCAAAAGTCTTATCCAACAAGGTTTTTAGATTTATTCAGCAAGCCCTAGTTACTTAGTATGGTTCGATAGGGGGGCATAAATCGACTAAATCCTTATCTGGCAAAAGATTTAATTGATTAGTTCGCTCTAGATAGAAAACAATTAACAAAAATCGCCAAATGTCTTTCTCTATAAGAGTTTCATTCCTTATAACCCTGTACGTTGCATAAGACAAACCGAACAACCACAAAATGCAGCAGTTAAGATAGCCAAGAAACCTGTCCACTGACGGCAAGGGCCTATATTGTACCTTGACGAGAGGTCAGCACTCGGTAGTGCGCGGATTGTGTTATGATTCTGGCCAAGCAATCAAGGGATTTGAAAAGGAGTAACACCATGAGTCTATCTTCAGAAGCCTATCGCCAAGCCCTCGTGCGGGATGGAGAACGGCGCTATCAGGAATGGCACCAAAATTATCACAACCAATGCCGTCAATCAACGGCTGAATACCAAGCTCGTTCTGCCCAACAACGCCCAACAAAGCCTTGGATTTCCTCGGAAGCCTACCGTCAATTTTTAGTCAAAGATGGGGAACGGCGCTTTGCGGAATGGCATGGCCAGTTTTTAGACTATCAACGACAATTTCTGTCCCGTCAATCCACCTAAACGGATGTCAACAAATCCGCATTACAGCAATCTCTGAAAATAGTGGCCAGAGTCCCCGAAAAAATAGCTAATACCAATTTTCAATAGTCCTGGCAGGCATTCTACCACCCCCCCTTGCCCCACCCGAAGTCGGGTAGGCAAGGGGGGGTATCGCATCTCAAAAGCTATTGACAATCGGCTAATTTTGTGATACGTGTGGGCATTTCAAGTGATACCAGTCAATCAAAATAGTTACGAAATCTTAACATTTAGTCGATTTTTGTTTAACAGTTGAGATGAGAAATTCTACTCAAGTATGCCTGGATCGCCCTCTGGGTAAGCAAATCACACGAGGTTCATTTTGTCAAGGGTTGTTAAGATGTGTTTACCTTACCATGTTGCTTATTCGGTATGAACTGTGTAATATACTTATTACTCTCGGCTCGCAGATCACTATAGATGGTGTTTTGACAACGGATAAAACCTACCCGAAGTCGAATTAGTTCAACTTACGCCAGTACAGGCAGTGGGTGGCTTAATCCAAAAACACCATATGTGGAAAATGAGCGAACCGTCAGTTTATCAATAAAAATAATTGGCTCAAATCAATCCTTAAACCTCTAGCTTGATCATGACTTTTCTGATAAGTATCTCTTTATGGCTCGTGGAGGGCCTGCTCAAATATCAGCCTAGCACGGAGCAAAATCCCCCCACTGGTTTGCCTGTATTTACTTGTCCTAGTTGTGGTTCTCACCATACTATTAAGAACGGTTATATTCCTAAGGGGAAACCCAAACGTCACTGTCAAGAATGTGGTCAACCGTTTGTGATCAATCCCACTAATAAAACTATCTCTCCCGATACCAAGACAATTAATCGATAAACTCTTGCTCGAACGAATTTCCTGACGAGGAATTGCCAGAGTAACAGGGGTAAATTGGTCATGTTTACAAAATTATGTCAACAATAGACTAGCGGCTGTACCCCGTCAAGTAAAGGTTTCGGACAAACCAAAAGGTAAATTGCTCATAGAATGTGATGAGATGTCCCCTTTTGTTTTTTCTAAGACGATAAAGGTCTATATTTGGCGGTTAATTGATAGAAAGACAAGGGAACTTATTGGTGGCCATTTAGGATATAGGAGCCGCCAATCAGCTAAAAAACCTTGGCCAAGTTTACCCAGTGTTTACCGACAATGTGCTGTTACTTACACTCATTTTTGGGAGTCCTATAAGACAGTAATTCCGAGTAAACGTCATCGAGAGGTAGAGCCAAGAAACTGGTCAAAGTAATCCCCTTGGAAGACTTAATAATACCTTTCGACCAAGGATTTCTCTGCTGGTGAGAGAGAGCCTATCTTTCTCTAAAAAAATGGAGAATCACCTTGGGGAGTCCTTTGGTATTTTATCCATGACTACAATCCACAGCAAAGCAAAGCATTAAGGCTCCATCACCACTACCGAATCACCACCCAGAAAAATCAAAAGGCAAATTAGTCATAAGTACCTAAGCAAAATTAATTACACATATCTAACCACCTCTTGCCTCTTGCCTTTTGCCTTTTGCCTATCTTCACTAGGAAATTTATTTTGCACGACTACTTAGAGTGTGATGAAATGTAGTCATTGGTTTTTTTTAAGACGATAAAGGTTTATATTTGGCGGTTAATTGATAGAAAGACAGGGGAAATTATTGGCGGCTATGCGCGGAGATAGGAGTCGCCAATCAGCCAAAAAACTTTGGGGTCAGTTTACCCGGTGTTTACCGACAATGTGCTGTTACTTACACTGATTTTTGGAAGTCATATAAGACAGTAATTCCGAGTAAACGTCATCGAGAGGTAGAGCCAAGAAACTGGTCAAACTAATCCCATTGTAAAGACTTAATAATACCTTTCGACCAAGGATTTCTCTGTTGGCGAGAGAGAATCTATCTTTCTCTAAAAAAATGGAGAATCACCTTGGCGCTGCTTGGTATTTTATCCATGACTACAATGGGCAGCAAGGCAAAGCATTAACGATCCATAACTACTAGAGAACCATCACCAGAAATTTTTGTCAAGTAAAAATCGTACCAAATTTATAAGATCACATTTTATTCTCTTTGCAACTTCAATCTAATTCAATCTAAAAATCGAGAAAAAAGCAAAACCGTCCATCGTACCATAAAAAAATTATGCAATAGGTCTAATGTATCGGACTTATCTGAGAAATGATTACACACTTCTTAACGAAAAAAATGAGAAATCCCTACACACTTCTTAACAAAAAAATCTAACTTAGGTATTGACAACGACAAAACAAGGGTGTTATCTTTAAAATTGCGGAAGTGATGAAGGCAGAAAAACAAAATGGATTTCTGAATCCTTCATGATTTCAGCACTGTACACCTTCTATGAAAACAACAAAAAGGTCTATTACCATGGCAGTTGAAAAAACTAACTCTTCCTCTAGCTTGGCTGAAGTTATTGATCGTATCCTTGACAAAGGTATCGTTATTGATGCCTGGGCTCGCGTCTCTCTGGTGGGAATCGAATTATTAGCGATTGAAGCTCGTGTAGTTATCGCTTCGGTTGAAACCTACCTCAAATATGCTGAAGCCGTTGGTCTGACTCAATCTGCAGCGGTTCCTGCTTAAGGATTGATCCC
>NZ_SFBZ01000013.1:0-7808 GCF_007095495.1 Microcystis sp. M_QC_C_20170808_M9Col
TCTGTTCTCGGTTTTCATCTTGTAGGGATTCTTGCTTTTTCCCTATCTACCCAGATATTTTTCTTTTTGGCAACCCTTGTCTTGTCAGGTTTTGACCCACTTGTGTCCGTCAGTCAGGGTTTCGTCAACTTTTTCTAAGTTTGCCGCAAAGGGTACAAGAAACAGCCAAGAAAAATTACCAGATTTGGAAAGAAAATCCATTTCACCCCAGCCTAGAGTTCAAAGAGGTGAAACCAAGAGAAAAAATCTGGTCAGTCAGAGTCGGCATTGGATGGCGAGCATTAGGGATTAAGAATTCAAACGATGACTATAATCCTAGAGAAGATTTTTTTTCCCTATCACTGCATAGAAGGGATCAGCAACCATAATTCCTAACATTTGTAGGAAACTGGGGGTAGTAGCAGGACGAACGATCGCCTGTACTTCCCTAAATCCCGCCACCGATTTAAAATAGGATTTCACTAACGCTACCCGGCCTAAATCGCTATTATCGCGCCAAGCAGCGATCGCTTTTTGGTAAAACATACGATTGGAAAAACTGACCACCACCAGACCATGAGGCTTTAAAATGCGATACAGTTCCGCAAAAATCGCCTCTGGATACTGCAAATACTGCACCGATACTGTGATTAACACCGCATCAAAAGAACTATCCTCTAGGGGCAATTTTGGCTGTGCATTCAGGTCTTGGACAAAATAACTATGCAAGCGGGGATTTTTGGCTAACTCCTCCCCATTCATCCCGTGACCTTCGATATGCTCAAATTCCATCTCCTCCGGTAAATGGGACACCCAGCTGCTCATCAGGTCTAAAATGCGCGTATTCGGCGATAAGATCTCTCGGTAGAGAGCGGTTAATTGATCGATAAAACCCTCATCCACGTGGGTGACGAAGCGGGGAAAAGCATAAAAATCGCTGTCTTTCGTCGGATCGAGTTTAGTTCTTTCTTCGGGTCGGAGCATTTTTGTCAAGTTAATTTTACTATTCTTAACATACCCCAGAGACAGAAAAAAGGGTTAACCGAACTGGTCAACCCCTAGGCTTGGGAACGCGCTGTAAATCTTAGCTTTGAACGACTAGCTTAACGTTAGCGTTTTGCAGACCGCGCTGTTTCACTTCGGATAGGGTTTTGTTCACAGCGTATTTTTGGTTGATCGAGTTGATCAATTCGGTTTGATTGTGTTTTTTGGCCACACCCCAGAGGTCAGCGATTAAATCGAAACTGCCGTCGGTATTGCGGGACCAACCGAGATCATATTCGCCATCGAGAACAGCAACGATGTCGGAGCGAACCCGTTGACCGTTGTAACCACGAACATCAGCTTCGGTTTTTACGCTAATACCGAGGTCGCGGAGAGAAGCTTTGAGGATTTCGGCATCGGTGATTTTGGTCCGGAGAGTGCTAAAATGAGACATTGGAATTTCCTCTTTGTAGATAAGAATCAACAACAACAGATTGAGAGTTAAAGAGTGCCGCCAAGCGGCTTTTCGAGGCATTGCTAGTCCCTGAGAACTAGCCTTTCATCCCGTTGGGAGCGGGCGAAAGTCTGTTAGAACTCCAATCGCTGGTACTCAGCGACGGAGGCCGAAGCAGGTCGGGCGCGTTGTCTGGCCCAATCACGCAGGGCAGTTACCTGTTCGGTCATGGTGCGAGATAGGGGCAGAGTCGCCTTAATCGCCGCAATAATGTCCAATTGCGTGAATTCGCGATCTTGGGCGAAGGCCTCATACATGGCGGCAATCAGCGCCTGTTCTATTTCCGCACCGGAAAACCCATCGGATACCTTGGCTAACTGCTCCAAATCGAAGCGAGAAATGTCGGAGCGTCGTTTAGTCAGGTGAATATTAAAGATATCTTGTCTTTCTTCGGAATTGGGTAAATCGACAAAGAAGATTTCATCGAAGCGCCCCTTGCGGAGAAATTCCCCGGGTAGCCGTTCAATCCGGTTAGCTGTGGCCATGACGAAGACGGGTGAGGTTTTTTCCTGCATCCAAGTCAGGAAGGAGCCGAAGATGCGGCTAGAGGTTCCCCCATCGGAATCGGCGGATCCTGTGCCACCGGCAAAAGCTTTATCTAATTCATCGATGAAAAGAATGGCCGGAGAGATGGATTCAGCAGTTTTTAGGGCATTACGCAGGTTAGCCTCAGACCGTCCCACCATGGAACCATCGTAAACCCGTCCCATATCTAAGCGCAGGAGCGGTAAACTCCAGAGGCGCGAGGTGGTTTTAGCGATTAAGGACTTACCACAGCCTGGTACTCCTAAAATTAGCATTCCTTTCGGTTGGGGGAGTCCGTAACCTCTGGCTCTTTCTGTAAAGGCGTTCGATCGCTGTTTTAACCATTTTTTTAATTCTTCCAGACCACCGACGGCGTTGATGGTCTCGTCTTCTTCAACGTATTCTAAAATTCCGTTGCGGCGAATCAGTTGTTTTTTCTCGGAAAGGACGATTTCTACCTCGTCTTCCGTCAATTTGTTCGCTTTTACATGGGCTTTGCGGTAAACTTTTTCGGCTTCATCTTTGGTTAAGCCTAAGGCCGCTTTCAGGAGTTTTTCCCGGACCTCTGTGGTGGTACGACGATTTTGATTTCTGGTTAGGTGTTGCGAGAGAACCGTATCTAACTCTCCCATGTCCGGCAGGGGAAAATCTAGAACTACTACGTCTTTCTCTAGTTCTATGGGGACTTCTTGCAGGGGAGACATTAAAATGATGATTTTTTCGGTTCCTTTAAAGCTGGCGATCGCATCTCTTAACCAGCGAGTGACCGGAGCGGAAGTGATGAACGGATGCAGGTCTTTAAAGATGTAGATGCCCGCTTCCCGTTGACGCACTACCCATTCGATCGCCGCTTCTGGCGACACGGTATTATGTTGACTGGTTTGGCGCGGTTGACCTAGTTCGATCATGCCGTGGGTGACAGTCCAGACAAACACCCGTCGATGTTGTGTATTTAGTTGGGCTATTTTGCTGATGGCTTCTTCCGCCCTTTCCTCCTCGGAGGTGACGAGGTAAATCAGGGGATACTGAGCCTTGACGAGAATTTCTAGCTCTTCTTTCATAACATCGACCCTATTTGTGGTAACGGTTTTGACCTTGGGCGGCTACCGAGAGTTTAGCAGGGAACTAAGGCTGCTTCTCCCTCTGCGGTTCCTTGAGCGCCAACGGGTTCGGGAACTTCGAGCGGGAACTCGTCGCCCACTATTCCGGGCTGGCGTTTGATCGACCTTAGCCGATCTTCTTTCATCACTAAGGCGGCATCACACTCGGGACAGACATGAACCTGATAGGTTTTGCCATAGGCGGCGGCTTCGATTTCTTCTACCTTTTCGGGGTATTTTAGGTAGAAAGCGATCGCTTTTTCCACCAGCCCTGACATCGATTCTTCATCGATTGCGGCCCTTATTTTTAGTTGACGATGGACTCCAGGGGGAAGGTACAGTGTGACTTTTTGCTTGTCTTGCATATCACTAAATTGGTTTACCCGGGTATGTGTCTCTACTATAACCACTGTCTTTCTCTCCTGTCAAGATGGTAAGCTGTTATGACAGCATAATTGTAACATTTCTTTACAATTGTTGGAGAAGTGGGGAAGTGGGGTGTAGGGTGTGGGGAAGTGGGGTGTGGGGTGTGGGGAAGTGGGGTGTGGGGTGTGGGGTGTGGGGTGTGGGGAAGTGGGGAAGTGGGGAAGTGGGGAAGTGGGGAAATTGAACTAAAACCCCAAAACCCCAACCCCCAACACCTAAAACCTAAAACCTGTCTCCTGTCTCCTGACTCGGAGAATACTGACTCCTGAATTGAGCAAACCCTAATTACTATTGATGCGACTTAAAAAGGCTTGTAGGCGCTCGCTGTGGGGATTATTAAAAAAGGTGTCGGGATCACCTGCTTCTTCGATGACACCTTGATTAAAGAACAAAACCTTGTTAGAGACCTCCTTAGCGAACTGCATTTCGTGGGTGACGACTACCATAGTCATCCCCTCATCGGCCAATTGACGCATAACGTTTAACACTTCCCCGACTAATTCCGGATCCAGGGCCGAAGTGGGTTCATCAAATAAAATCACCTCTGGTTTCATGCAGAGACTGCGAGCGATCGCCACTCGTTGTTTTTGTCCTCCCGATAATTGGTCGGGATAAACATCGGCTTTTGGGGCCAATCCCACCTTTTCCAGATAATGAATTGCCGTATCTTTAGCCTCATTTTCCGAGTGGTGTAACACTTGCTTGGGGGCCAACACCAAGTTTTGTAAAACGGTGAGATGGGGAAAAAGATTAAAGTGTTGAAACACCATACTTACCCGGCTGCGTAAGTTGCGGAGAACCGATTGATTTAACTTCGGGGAAGAGATGTCAATCCCCATCACCTCCAAGCGGCCGCCGTTAATTGTTTCCAAACGATTGAGACAGCGTAAAAAGGTACTTTTGCCGCAGCCAGAGGGACCGATTACCGATACCACGTCCCCTTGATAAAGAGTGCCTGTAACTCCTTTAAGTACCTCTAAAGAGCCGTAACTTTTGCGTAAACCTTCACTAACAATCACAGGGGTGGTAGTGGTCATGATGTCCTCTCGTAAAAAATTTTACATTCTGTCTGTACAAAGGTATCGAGATTAGTTTCTGCCAGATTGTATCCTTGACGACATTTTATCAAGAGGAATAATCATAATACTCAAATAGTCTCTCTACATCTGTCTTGGGTGGGAAGTAGGACGAAATTACTAACTTAGTTGAGCGAAAAAATCAAGGAGAAACAATTAAAAAATGATTAAATTTTGGCGAGGGCGGGCGGTACAGAGAGTTATCTTTGCCTTGTTAGGATTAGTCTTGGCGCTCGGATTAACTGTTATTCCGGCTTTTTCTCAGACCCCTCCTAATCCTTTTCGAGTCGCCACAGAAGCGACTTTTCCGCCCTTTGAATTCCAACAAGGGGGACAATTAACTGGGTTTGATATCGATTTAATGCGGGCGATTGGCAAGGAAGCCGATCTCAACATTGACTTTAGAAATTTACCCTTTGATGGCATTATTCCGGCTCTACAAGCGAGAACAGTGGAAGCCGCTATTAGTGGCATGACTATCACCGCCGAACGCGCCCAAGCGATTTCTTTTTCTCGACCTTATTTTAGGGCTGGTTTAGCGATCGCTGTTCGGGAAGATAATAAGACAATTAAAAATTTTGAAGACTTAAAAGGCAAAAGAATTGCCGTCCAAATTGGCACTACGGGAGCCTTAGAAGCGACAAAAATACCGGGGGCAACAGTTAGTCAATTTGACTCGGCGGCTTTAGCTTTGCAGGAATTAATTAATGGTCGAGTTGAGGCGGTAGTTAACGATAAACCCGTGACTTTGTATGCAATTAAACAAGCGGGTTTACGGGGAGTAAAAGTAGTCGGAGAATTATTAACGGAGGAATTCTACGGGATTGCTTTACCAAAAAATTCCCCCTATCTCCAGTTAATTAATGATGCTCTCGGTCGAGTCATAGAAAGTGGTCGGTACGATGCTATTTTTAGGCAATGGTTTGGAGAAAAACCGCCAGAATTACCCTTAGTTGCCCCAGCTTTAAATAATTTACAGGAATCAAGTTTTAACTGGGGAGAATTATTCTATAACCTGATTGTGAAAGGGGTTCCCTGGACAATTCTGTTAACGGTTCTGTCTTTTCTGTTCGGGTTAATCGGCGGAACTTTAGTGGCCATTGCCCTGATTTCTCCCTACAAATGGTTAAAAATAATTTGCCGCATTTATGTGGATTTCTTTCGGGGAACACCGATGCTGGTGCAATTATTCTTGATCTATTTTGGTTTGCCAGGGTTGTTCCGAGAAATTGGCTTAAATATCGACTTAGATCGTTTACCGGCGGCCCTATTTGCCCTAAGTTTAAATGTGGCGGCCTATTTAGCTGAAATTATGCGCGGCGGTATTCAATCGATCGATAATGGTCAATGGGAAGCTTGTTCTAGTCTAGGAATGTCCCCAGTGCAAACCATGCACGAGGTGATTTTTCCCCAAGCTTTTCGCCGGATGTTGCCACCCTTGGGGAATGAATTTATCACCCTAATTAAAGATACCAGTTTAGCGGCAGTAATCGGTTTTGAAGAGTTATTCCGGCAAGGTCAATTAATGGTAGCCACTACCTATAAAGCTTTCGAGATTTATATCGCTGTTGCTGTAGTTTATTTGGTTTTAACTACCCTTTCCTCTGTGGTATTTAAGCGCTTAGAGATTTATATGGATCCCCTACATAAATCTAAACAGGAGCAGAAAGCCTAGGGGCAACAGATGGGAACTGATAAGTAATAGGGCAAAATTAACTTCTTGGTTAGGATAGGCAAGAGGCAAGAGGTAGTTAAATATGTGCATTTAATTGTGTCTAGCTACTTACTAAATCGGTTTTTAATGGTATGATTGACTCCCGATCGAACTTTAAAAACCCACTTGCCACTTGCCACTTCTCAATCCCCACTTTCCTATCCTCTTTATAAATCTGGTTATTAAAAACTGATTATTTAGGGTTTGCTGAATAAATCTAAAAACCTTGTTGGATAGGGTTTTTAGACTTGTTTTCCCTCAAAAAGTGCCGACCTTTGGAGTGATTGGGGGGAAAATTCCTGGACTTTTTCCCTGAAAATTAGGTAATTGGCCACCTCAAAACTGGTAAAACCCCACACCCCACACCCCACACCCCACACCCTGCCACCACCGAAAAGCTTTTTCAGCAAACCCTATTTATTCCCCCTTTTGCATGAGTGCCTCTCCTGATATGTAGCCCATACTCAACGGATTTAGTATGATAACCGATAATTCTTTCATTGCCTTAATAAAATTTAACATTAACGCCATTTTCTCAAAAAAATCGACCCGCCTAAGGGCGGGAAAGAAAAGAAAAAAGAAAAAATAGGGAATAAGGGTAAAAGGGGAAAAAGGAAAAAGGGTTAGAGAGTTCTCCCGAATACGCAGACTACCCGAAAACCGCTATTGAGGTAGCGGTCGTCGCGGCGGACGTCGCCGTCGCGAAACGCGGAACGGCAGAAAAAAGGACTGACGCCCCAGGAACCGCCCCGCCGAGGAGAACGATTATCATTCCCATTTTCTAGCCAGGCACTGCCATCCCTCGGCGCACCGTCATAGTTATCGTGCCAAGTATCGGCGCACCACTCCCAGACATTGCCGTGCATATCGTATAGCCCGAAGGCATTGGGGGGAAATTGTCCCACGGGAGTCGTTTCTCCTCGATGTTCTCCCTTCGCTTCCCCGGCGTAGGTTTTGCTGGCATTGTAGTTGGCCAATTCCCCGGTAATGGTTTCCCCAAAGTAAAATGGGGTGGTGGTTCCAGCACGACAAGCGTACTCCCATTCCGCTTCACTCGGTAGTCGGTATTCCCTTCCCGTCAGTTTCGATAATCTTGCACAGAATTCGACGGCATCGTACCAGTTGACTTGTTCCACGGGTCTATCCCAGCGCGTGGGCGATCCCCCCCTAGCCCCCTCTTCAAAAGGGGGGGAATCGGAAGCCCCCCTTTTTAAGGGGGGTTTGGGGGGATCTTTAAAGTCGGAAGCCCCCCTTTTTAAGGGGGGTTTGGGGGGATCTTTAAAGTCGGAAGCCCCCCTTTTTAAGGGGGGTTTGGGGGGATCTTTAAAGTGGGAGGGATCAGGCTCAAGGTCTTTTTCTACTTTTAAATCCGTGCGAGAGGCAACTGCTCTCCACTGGGCCTGGGTGACGGGATATTTACCCATGAAAAAGGGGGGGACAGTTACTTGATGTTGAGGACGTTCATCATCAAAACTATCTTTCTCATTTGC
>NZ_SFBZ01000130.1:0-5241 GCF_007095495.1 Microcystis sp. M_QC_C_20170808_M9Col
GCATATCCTACTCTTTCTTGTCTTTCATACCATGCTTGTGTTCGTTCGTGGAGAGCTTTATTGTAAACTAATCTTACACAGCCCAATGTGCGCCGCAATAGCGACTCTTGTTCGGGTGTTGGGTAAAATCGGTAAGAATAGGCTTTTTCCATGTCTCATATTTTAGCATATATTTTGTAAACGATGCTCATATTTAACAGTAAAGCCGTCGTAGAACGACGGGGTTTCAGACCCAAATTTTCGATGATGTAGCCAAAGAGTATGTGCAAGTGTTAAAATCTCTTGCCTAGGTTTCGGAAACGTTGTCAGAGAAATAATTATCCACAAATTGACTGATTTCCCTTTGAAATTTCTCTGATGAAAAAAGAGACTTTTGATGGGAGAGGGACATTAAAAGCTCTTCCTGTTTCTTTTCATTACTAATTACTGCAATAATCTTTTCTACTGCTTCTTCCATACTGTTAAATTGCAATTCTGTATTGTGCTTACCGACGATTTCAGTTTGACCTCCTATTTTCTGTACAAAGGGAATGATATCTGCTCTCACCATTTCGGCTACGGAGATACCAAACTGGTCTTTCTTGGGATGGATACCATACCTACATTTGTACAGTATATTACAATAATCTGCATAGGGAAGATCCTTATACAGTTGAATCCAGTCGGAATTTTCAGCTACCAATTGTTCAATATAGTGTTGATACTTTTTATTAAAAGCTCCCCCAGCTCCCCCAGTTATATAGAGTTTGATGGAAAATCCTCTCTCCCGCACTGCTTTTAAGACTTTAATGCCGAAATCTGGACTTTTATCTACTGTTAACCTACCGCTAATTACAAAAGCATTCTCTTTTTGATCCGGAGCAATATCCTTAACAGGAATGACCACTGGGGGATAGATAACAGTACTATCAAGCCCGTAAACTTCTTTGACTGCTTTGGCTACATCAAAAGAGTTAGAAATAGATAGATTCTTTTTGAGGTTATCTACAGAAAAATTGGAGATATTTAAGTAGGGCATATTCTGGTGTATTTTACCACCTTCAAGCACTTTAACCCAATGGATATATTGGATTCCTGGTACGCCTAGATCGGCCGCATTACAAGCTGATATCACCAGGGAATAATTTTGGGCTCTTTCTTTTAAATAACGCAGGCTTAAATGAATGGCTATCTGCCGGAAATGAGGATTATTACTGATGAGAAACTCTGAGATGCCTTGCCAACTTTTAGGTAATACAGAAACAACTTTAACTTCCTTGGGAGTGAGGGATGTTTCATACAACTTATTTAGCTTTTCCCAGTCTGGATAGTAAAAGGTGAAAAGAGTTAAGTCATATTTTTCTTTTAAGGCTTCTAGTATCCAGAGAGCCACAGCTTCAGCACCTCCTCCCATAAAATAGGGCATATAGACTCCAATAGTTTTTTTCAGCATTGTTTTGACCACCAATATACGAAAGAGTTGTTTTAAAAATTGGTTGGCTCTCCTGTTTATCCTGTACTCAGCAAAATACCTTCTGTCCCTACCGTCCCAGTTTTCGTCCTGATTTAGGAGCATTCATGGTTGCGGCTAATAGGTATCATATAGAACAATTTGCCAACAGAACCCAAGAGAACCATGGGCATTTAGGATACTACGAAATTAGAGAGCCAGTTAAGTAGATTTAGCTCGTACAGGATAACTTGTCTCGCTTCGGCGATCGCTTCTTTCGCTTCGTGCCAAGCATCCAAACTAGAAGTGACCTCTCGCAAATAATCAACTCCTTTTTGATCCAAACTGGGCAGGCGTAAGAAACTTTTCGGTGGCAATAGTTTCTCTGCATCCGCTCCACCGTAATAAATAGGTAGACACCAACCTAATAGCGGGTCCCAGAGCTTTTCACTGATATACCATCTGCTCTGTGCGTAGTTTTCTATGGCTAGATTGTAGTAGTAGGGAGCTAGGACATTCCATTTATTTTGTACCGAGCCTCTCGAACCCGTCCAGTCCGGCAAACCTCGCCCATAAAAATCGAAAGGAAGTTCGTTATCTTTGATTAGCTGCATAAAGGCCAAACGGTGGCGATGATTGGCTGTGCGGGTAGTTCCAGAGGTAATCCAAGAGCAGAGGCGAATTTTTTCTGGACAGGGCAAATCGGCCAGATCCCGAAAGCTGTTGCTTATGTGCCAGTCGGCAGGCATATAGTATGGTTGAGGCGCGTAATCATCCGGACCTGATACATAGCCACAATACTCGCTGGCGATGCGGTAATTTTCCAGATTGGTCGATAACACTTCCGGTAAGGGCGGTTCTCTTAAGAGATAGATAATGCGTTCCTTGGGAACTCTCCCCAAAATAGATGGAAGTGCCGGCTGTGGCTTTGCTGGTTTTTTGAGCCAATTTTTCCAGCCGCCTTGCTCTTTCTTTGGTTGCGGAAAATCAAACTGATAAAGCAACAAGTAATCTGGCTCAGGAGCGTTAGCTTGTAGGGAAATATTACCCCAAACTCCCATTGGATAAGGAGTTTGTTTCCATAGCCAATCTCCCTGATTTAAATTGGGATAGCTGCTGAGCATACCTACTATTTTTTCTGTCACAAGTTAACCCCTTATTATTAGTTAGAAAAAACTTTACGGGCTATTCTCTGTAATTTTTCCTTCATTCTTTTTCCTAAACTTTTAGGTTGATTGTACCACACAGGACTGGATTTAAATTGAGGATAACTTTCAGGTTCGTAGAGATAGCGATAATATAAAAATAAACTGCGATAGGGAAAATCTATATTTTCTCCCTGGCAACATCTAGTAAAGAAACTGCTTGAAATCCCAATATAATGAAGGTAAATTAACCTATATCCTTTATCATACAATAAATTATCTTTTTCGACAAATTTGGGATCGGTAACGCAGTTACCTACTCTCTTTTCTGGAGGAGTATTCAAAGCATAATTGTATATAGAAGTACCTGTTCTCATCATCATATAGTTGAGAAGGGTCTGATCTGGGGCCATGGGATAGATAACCTCTGACTCTCCTGAACGCAATTGTTCCAGTATCCAATTTCTCTTTTCTTCCTCAAATAAGTTTTTTTTAGAAGCATAGATTCCTGAACAGAAAATCTCTTTTTTAATCCGTTCTTCGGAGAATATTTTCAGTAACTTTGGTGAACTAACTTCATAGACGTGGGAGGGATCTTTATACTGATAGTCGTAGACAACACAATCATAATCGTCTAGCTTTTCCCAGAAATAGTCTATGGGAGACAAAAGTAAGGTATCCGCATCCATATAGAGGAATCGGTCAAAGGGTCCGTCAAAAGCACAGTAGCGACGATGGGTACCAAAACGATGATAGCCATTGCTTCCCGCTTGCTGCCACCTGATGCGGGCCGTAGGATGGGAATCCCAGGCTGCTTTGGCAAAATTATCCCACCTCTCCATCGACTCCCGCTCGCGATACAGTTCAACTTGGGGACGTTGAGCGATTAGCCTGGCAATTTCCTCGGTTTGGTCATCGTAGGGGTAGACACAGACTGGTAAGTCTTTTCCCCCATTCGCCTCAATGCTATTCAGCAAAGCCACTAGCTGATCGTAAACCTGATCGTTAGCCAAAGTACAGATTCCGTTGCTCATAAGTTTCTACTGCTCGCATCTAAAAATATTTATATCACAGTTAACCGATTTAGAGACTGGCTCCGGCAAGACCTAGCAACGAATTAGGTTGAGATATTGCCTGTCCTTAGAGTCCTCGTGGCTTGAAAGGAGGGAACAGGGAAGGAACAAAATACTAACTTTACCCTTGGCGGTGAAATTGTTGTATCTTGACGGACTTGTAGCCCTAGCCACAATTGACGTGACCGTAAGCGTTGAGGATTTTCCTTTCCCCTGACATTGACAGTCAAAGTTTCCCTGAGTAAAATAGCAGAAAGTCGCTGATAAATCTTACCCATGAAGACTATTGGACAAGTAGGTATATACTGTCTAGCTAATGATCAGGTTTTGGAATGGATGATCCCTTTCCTAGAAAGTCTCAGAACCTACGAGCCTGAATGCCCCCTATATATTATACCCTTTAATGATAATATATCCCAACTCAGTGAAATTTCTCAGAAATACAATTTCAATTTTTATCGCGATATAAACTTGGAGCTATTAGATGAACTGGGAGCAAAAGTAAGGGGTATCGACGATATACATAATCACAGATTTCGTATTTTTTCCATCTTCTGGGGACCCCTAGAGCATTTTATCTTTCTAGATTCTGACATTATTGTTCTAGATAGCTTACAAGAGCTGTTCCGAACCTATATCAACTCTGAAGTCGAATTTATGTACTACTACAGGGGGATATTCGATCAGGTCTATAAAGAGGGAGAGTTTAGAGATAAAATGATCCGAGAGTATAGGGCAAATGGTTTCAACGCAGGTTCTTTCATATCTTCCCGGGGAGCTTTTAGCCTAGATGATATTCAAGAGTTGGCCGAACAAGCAGCCACAATCAGACAGCATTTTGCCGATCATTGTATTGTCCAGCCTTTTGTCAACTACTGTGTGGATATTAAGGGGCTGAAAACCCAAGCCATTACTGAGGCCATCCCCGATCTGGGCTCCGAGTGGGCAAAATTCAAGATAGAGTTTGCCGATAATACTCACAAGGTAAATGGGAAAAGAATACTATATACCCACTGGGCAGGCTTTGGTCACGGGCCAAATATGCCCAATCGCGATCTGTTTCTTAAGTACAGGCTGAAGAATGTATCTTGGCCCTGGCGCTGGCAATATGTGATCCGCGATCACCTGACAACAATTGCCCGCACTTGGAAAAGTAGGCTAAGCAAAAAACTCAAAGGTTGATTACCTAAAATGTCGGATGAATTCCCCCGCTACATTTTTCAACAAGATACTCACCTTTGCGGGAGATGAAATCCGACCAGAATATTGACTGCGAAGCACGATTTTAATTCTACAATTTGTAGGTAAACTGTGTTATACTTAATTTATCCAGGGTCGAGGATTAATCGATGCTAGTCGTAGAAGCAAAGCTAAAAAACGGAACACCAGAACAATACCAAAAACTTGATGAAGCTATTAGAACTTCTCAGTTTGTGCGTAACTCTTGTGTTCGTTATTGGATGGACAATCAAGGGACAACCCGCAATGATCTCCAAAAACTTTGTGCGGTACTAGCTAATAATAAAGAGACACCTTGGGTTAATAAATTAAACTCTCAAGCTCGTCAATCGGCTGCTGATAGAGCCTGGCAATC
>NZ_SFBZ01000131.1:0-14764 GCF_007095495.1 Microcystis sp. M_QC_C_20170808_M9Col
TTCTCGCAAAGCTCGTCAGGATTATTATGGCAAAATTACCTTTTCTTTTATTCAGGAGTTTGAGGCTTTCACATAACAGTACTTGTCTTTGTATTGAAAAATGTGTCCGTCAGTCAGGAACTAAGGTTTTTTAGTCTGGCCAAATCTTCCTCGTTGATGGGTTGATAACCAAAATTTTTAGCCAAACGATTGACAATCTCCACGAAAGTATCGTGGGTATCGGCGATAGTACCATCAAAATCGAACACTACTACTTTAATTGTCATCTTGTGCGGGGTGAGGGGAATGGGCTAAATTAGCTTGGGCATTACGTCGCCACTGCTGGGGTTTAATTCGACGCAAGGCCGACGAGATGAAACGACGATCCCACTCCTCTATAGTTAGATTAGCTAATTCCTCCAACCTTGGCGAGAGGTTTTCGGGACGAGGTTGAAAATCCTCCACGTCGGTAACTTGGGCAAAACGTTGATTCCAAGGACAGACATCTTGACAGATATCGCAGCCGGCTACCCAACCTTGTAAATTCTTGGCAATTTCTGTAGGCAAAGTTACAGCACGATTTTCGATGGTATGGTACGCAATACAGCGATTAGCATCCACCACATAGGGACTAACTATTGCTTGGGTCGGACAAGCGCTTAAACAACGGCTACAGGTGCCACAATGGTCACTATGGGGTCGATCGGGTTCTAAAGGTAAATTAGTTAATATTTCGGCTAAAAAAACCCAACTGCCGTAATTGCGGGTAATTAAGTTACCATTCTTGGCAATCCAGCCGATCCCTGCTCTTTGCGCCCAAACTTTATCCTGTACCGGTCCTGTATCCACATAGTAACGGGTTTGAATTTGCTCCCCCTGACTTTCTAACCATTGACTGAGGGCTTTTAATTTTTTACTTAATACTTTGTGATAATCCCGTCCCCAAGCATAACGGGAAATTTTGCCGTGGTTTTGCTCTTGACTGTGTTGCTGGGGGGTGTAGTAGTTAAGGGCGAGACCAATTAGCGATCGCACTTCTGGCCAAAGAGTTTTGATATCCTGTCGTTTCGGGTTAGTCATCCAATCCATATCAGCGTGATAACCCCGCTCTAACCAGTTGTTTAGATGGGATACCGCCAAGTCTTGACTATCCACAGAGGCAATACCGACCCCATGGAAGCCCAACTCTAGCGCTTTTTCTTTGATTTGTGTTTCTGTCAGCATAGACATATCTTAAGTCAAGTATTTGTAACAATTATTTACAATTATCAATTTATTGAGCCAAATCCCAGGCTGAACAGTTAGAAACCATGATCAACGAAGAAACTGTGGTTCCCGTCCCCGCTATATCGTCCTCATACTAAATCCAGTTATTAAAAACTGATTATTTATTCTCCGTTTTGCCTTTTGCATGAGTAGAAAAGGGGTTTCTCCGAGAAACCCGTTTTCTGTGCGTTACTCAACGGATTTAGTATAACTATTGACTTGCTGAATTAACACCTGTCCCCAAAATGACTTGTACTTTGCTAGTACAATTATAGTAAAACAAGAAAGATTAAAACAAATAACCATGTCTCAACCGATTACCATCGAAGATATCTATAAACTTTTTGAGAAAACTAACGAAAAGTTTGAACAATCACGCCAAGAATACGATCGCCGGGCCGCCGAAGCCAAGGCCGAAGCCGATCGCCAGGCTGCTGAATACGATCGCCGGGCTGCTGAATACGATCGCCGGGCTGCGGAAGCCAAGGCCGAAGCCGATCGCCGGGCTGCCGAAGCTAAGGCCGAAGCCGATCGCCGGGCTGCCGAAGCCGATCGCCGTTTAGCCAAGCTAGAGAAAACAGTGGCTAATACCAGTCGTGCGGTGGATAGTTTAACCACTCGCTGGGGAAGATTTGTCGAGGAATTAGTCGAACCTGCTGTTATTAGCCTATTTCGTGGCAAAGGTATCGATGTTAAAGAAACCTACAGTCGTGCCAGGGTAAAACGGCAAGGAATAGCCATGGAGATTGACATTTTAGCCGTCGATGAAACCGAGGTAGTTTTAGTAGAATGTAAGTCTCGTTTATCGAAAGATGATGTCAACGAGTTTTTAGAAAAATTAAGTCGATTTAAACAAGCATTTCCCCATTATAAAAACTATCAAGCTTACGGTGCAGTGGCGGGAATAGAAATAGACGAAGGAGTAGATCGTTATGCCTATAAACAAGGTTTATTTGTAATTAAACCATCGGGAGAAACGGTAGAAATCATTAATGATTCTGGTTTCGAGCCTAAATTATGGTAGGAGAAAGATGGTTCCTTCATCTGGCAAAGTATTGGCAGCTGGTCTAACTTTTCCAACCTAGCACTAGACTAACCTATGGATAGGATGCAGAATTAGTAAGTACCTAGGCAAAATTAATTACACATATCTAACCCCGCTCTTGCCTCTTGCCTCTTGCCTCTTGCCTATCTTCACTAGGAAATTAATTTTGCACGACTACTTATTCATATCTTGATTCAGTAACGCTTTGCCTAATTAATTTTTGAGGATTCAAAAACGGCAAAAATAAGGATTAAATAGCATAAAATCTGTGAATATAGCGTTTCCTAAGCTAGTGAGGTACACCTGTTTTTCTTCCCCTTTGCCTTTTGCCTCTTGCCTTTTGCCTAAAAACCATAACTTTTATACCTCAGCAGACTGAAAAACGCTATAGACCATTTAATTGATTATTATTCATGCTTACTTCTCCTGACTACTGACTACTGACGACTGACTGCTAACCCTAACAACAATTTTTGATTTTTAAGTACCTAGGCAAAATTAATTACACATATCTAACCCCGCTCTTGCCTCTTGCCTCTTGCCTCTTGCCTATCTTCACTAGGAAATTAATTTTGCACGACTACTTACCAGAGGTTTAGTAACGTCTTGTCCTAAAATTGCCAATAGCCAGTTTCAATGCACAAGAGCCTGATGGCTAAAAACTGGCTCCAGTTTTTGCCCGGGATAGCACAGCTTGATCGCAGTGGATCGTAAAATGGGATAATGCTAACTTTGAGAGTCAGAGAGACTATGAGTGAATTCGACTACGATTTAATTATTATCGGTGCTGGAGTTGGTGGCCACGGGGCAGCCCTACACGCAGTCAAATGTGGGCTAAAAACAGCTATTATCGAAGCCAAAGATATGGGAGGAACCTGTGTCAATCGCGGTTGTATTCCCTCTAAAGCTTTACTGGCAGCCTCGGGACGAGTGCGAGAATTAGCCGATACTGACCATCTAAAAAGTTTAGGTATTGCCATCGGTGGCGTTAATTTTGACCGTCCGACAATTGCCGATCATGCTAACAACCTTGTCAGTAAAATTAGAGGCGATCTCACTAATAGTCTTAAACGTCTCAAGGTTGATACTATCCACGGTTGGGGAAAAATCGCCGGCCCGCAAAAAGTTAGCGTCATCGGTGATAGTGGCGAAAAAATCTACACCGCTAAGGATATTATGCTCTGTCCGGGGTCGGTTCCCTTTGTCCCACCGGGGATCGAGATCGATCATAAAACGGTTTTTACCAGCGATGAGGCCGTTAGATTAGAAACTTTACCCAAGTGGATCGCAATTATCGGTAGTGGTTATATCGGTCTGGAATTTTCGGATATATACACCGCTTTGGGTTGTGAAGTGACGATGATCGAAGCTTTAGATAGTCTCATGCCTGGATTTGACCCAGAAATCTCGAAAATCGCGGAAAGAGTTCTGATTAAACCTAGAGACATCGAGACTTATGTGGGAGTTTTGGCAAAAAGTATTAAACCGGGGAATCCTGTGGCCATTGAACTGGTGGACGCAAAAAGCAAAGAAGCGATCGAAATTTTAGAGGTAGATGCTTGTTTAGTCGCTACAGGAAGAATCCCCGCGACCAAGAATCTCGGATTGGAATTTGTCGGGGTAGAACTGGATAAACGCGGTTTTATTGCCGTTAATGACAAAATGCAGGTAATTCAGGACGGTGAACCCGTTCCCCATCTTTGGGCCGTGGGCGATGCTACGGGTAAAATGATGTTAGCTCACGCTGCTTCGGGTCAAGGGGTAATAGCCATTGAAAATATCTGTAATCGCCCAAAAACCATCGATTATCGCAGTATTCCCGCTGCCGCTTTTACCCACCCCGAAATTAGTTATGTGGGTTTAACGGAACCGCAAGCAGAAGCTTTGGCACAGGAAGAAGGGTATAAGGTCGCTTCTGTCAAGACCTATTTTAAGGGAAATTCTAAGGCTTTAGCGGAAGGAGAAACGGAAGGCATCGCTAAAGTCGTTTATCGTCAGGATACGGGGGAATTACTCGGTGTTCATATTATCGGTATCCACGCATCGGATTTAATTCAAGAAGCGGCCAATGCGATCGCTGAACGCCAATCCGTCCATGAACTCGCTTTCCGCATCCACACCCATCCGACTCTCTCAGAAGTCCTCGACGAAGCTTATAAACGCGCTGAAGTGGCAGCATAGAGTCAGTTATCAGTTATCAGTTATCAGTTATTAGTTATTAGTTATTAGTTATTAGTTATCAGCTTCTGAAGGCAAGAGGCAACAGGCACTCGTGCAAAAGACAGAATCTAGCAATTCTCCAAGTTTCCGACTCCTGAATTCTGACTACTTTCTCTTTTTTTACTTTTTACTTTCAAGATTATGTTTGGATTAGGTTGGCCAGAAATAGTAATTATTGCTGTGGTTGTTCTCCTGATATTTGGACCGAAAAAAATACCCGAATTTGGGGCAGCTTTGGGGAAAACTTTACGGGGATTTAAGGAAGAAATCAATCAAGATGAGCAAGAAATTGAAGACAGTGATGAGAAGATGAGATAGATTTCGCCCTTATGAAACTCCGCTACAGCAGTTATCAGTTATCAGTTTTGAGTATTAAGTGAGCATCATCAAATAGCAGTTTTCTGCTGTCTTTTCACTGATTACTGTTTACTGATCACTGATCACTGAATATCTGCTTCTCCCCCCACCACCACATTGCGGATACGGAGACTGGGGCCACCGCAGCCGACGGGTAAACCACTTTGACCCCCTTTTCCGCAGCCTCCTGACTCGTCCCAGTAGAAATCATCAGCAATTGCCTCAATATTGGCTAGGGTTTTAAAGACATTACCGGAGAGAGTCACATCTTTAACCGGTTCAGCAATTTCTCCATCGCGAATCATCCAAGCTTCCCCGGCGCTAAAAGTGAACATTTCGCCGTTAGTCATGCCTCCCTGCCAATTTTGGGCATAAACTCCCGTTTTTATCCCCGAAAATAACTCTTTAACGGGAGTGGTTCCCCGTTCAATCCAAGTGTTGGTCATGCGGACAATGGGCGGATAATGATAATTGAGACAACGGGCGTTACCGGTCGGTTTTTCGCCTAATTTGCCCGCCGTTTCCCGCGAATGCAGTCTTCCCACCAAAACCCCATCTTTAATTAACTGAGTCGTCGTCGCGGGGGTTCCCTCATCGTCATAAAAATAACTGCCCCGATGACCTTCCGGATAGGCCCCGTCAAAGATTTGCAGGTTATCTGGTCCAAAACGTTTGCCCATACTCATCACTTCCAAAAGGTCGGGATTTTCGTATAACATATCTGCCTCGGAAAGGTGGCCAAAAGCCTCATGGACGAACAGACCGGTTAAAATGGGATCGATGACGACGGTGTAGGTATCGCCCTTGACAGGGGGCAAAACTAGGGCTTGTACGGCCCGTTTAGCCGACCCTTGCACCTGTTCTTCTAAATTGATCAGATCCTCGAAAGCTTTTCGGGATCCCGTGGTTTCCCGGCCCGTTTGTACGCTGTCCCCATCCCTAGCGGTGGCCGAAAAACGCATTTCTAAGTCCGACCATTTTTGTTCGATTAAAGTCCCGTCAGAAGTGCCTAAAAGAATATGTTGACTGCTATCGCTGTAACGGACGGAAGTGGTGGCAATACTGGCATGATGTTGACGCAGTAAGTTATTATAGCGATCGCAGAGGGCTTTTTTATCGGCTAATGGTACTAAACGGGGGTCCGTTCCCGTTAAAGGCAATTCACAACTAATAATTACAGGTTCTACTGGAGCAATCAGGGTTTCTTCTTCCCCAATTAAACGGGCAGCAGCGATCGCATCTTCTAATCGTTCCTGTAAACTGGATAATTGATTAAAGCTGGCAAATCCCCAACCTCCTTTATAACAGGCGCGTACCTGACCACCGATAGCAATACCTTCGCTGAGGGTTTCCACTCGTTCGGAACGTAGTAGAATATTTGTCCCCCGCGCTTCTTCCAGACGAATTGTCAGGAAATCGACGCGGTTTTTATAACGGTTAATCAGTTCACTAATCAGGTTTTTATAATCGTTTAGAGTATCGGTCATGGGAATTAGGAATTAGGAAGTGGGGTGTGGGGTGTGGGGTGTGGGGTGTGGGGTAGTGGGGTGATGGGGTGTGGGGTGTGATGGGGTGTGGGGTGTGGGGTGTGGGGTGTGATGGGGTAGTGGGGAGATGGGGTAGTGGGGTGATGGGGTAGTGGGGCATTTGGCTGAAATTTCCCTAAACCCCTAAATCCCTATATCCCCTTTCTAACTGATAACTGATAACTGATAACTGATAACTGATAACTGATAACTGATAACTGATAACTGATAACTGATAACTGAAATTAGGCGAGATAATCCTGTAAAGCTTTCACCTCTAAAGGTTGGGATTGCAGGGATTTTAAGGCCGCTACTGTCGCTTTTGCCCCGGCGATAGTGGTGATAATTGGTAACTTATAATCGAGGGCAGTACGGCGAATTTGTCGGCCATCGTTTTGGGATTCTTCACCACTGGGAGTATTGACAATAAACTGAATCCAGTCATTTTTGATCCAATCGATAACGTGGGGACGACCTTCGTGAATCTTTAGCACTAAATCGATATTTTCGCAACCGTTTTCTAACAAAACTTCACGAGTTCCCGAAGTGGCGACGACGCGAAAACCGAGGGATTGCAGATCCTTAACTACGGGAACCATGGGGGTTTTATCGCGATCGTTCATCGAGACAAAAACCGTCCCACTGGTGGCTAAAATCACGCCGGCGGCCATTTCCGCTTTAGCGAAAGCTTTGCCAAAATCGCTGTCAATCCCCATTACTTCCCCTGTAGAACGCATTTCTGGTCCCAGGAGAGTATCAGCACCGGGGAACTTCTGGAAGGGTAAAACCGCTTCTTTCACGGCAATATGACGGGGAATTGCTTCGCTGATGATCCCCAATTCTGCTAGGGTTTTGCCCGACATGACGAGGGAGGCAACTTTTGCCAGAGGAACTCCCGTTGCTTTGGAAACGTAGGGAACAGTACGACTAGCGCGGGGATTCGCTTCTAAGATATAAACTGTCTCCCCCTGCACCGCATACTGGATATTCATCAAACCGATTACTTTTAAAGCTTTCGCTAGTTCCACCGTCCATTGTCGAATTGTGGTTAAAACCGAGGCACTCAGGGACGTATGGGGGATAGAACAGGCAGAATCGCCCGAATGTACGCCCGCTTGTTCGATATGTTCCATTAATCCCCCGATAACGACTGTTCCCGTCGCATCTGAGAGGGCATCCACATCCACTTCGATGGCATTTTCGAGGAATTTATCGATTAAAATCGGGTGATCCGGTTCTATCTGTACTGCGTACTTCATATAGCGTTCCAATTCGCTATCGGAATAGACGATTTCCATCGCCCGACCGCCTAAAACGTAGGACGGACGTACTACCACAGGATAACCGATGCGTTGAGCCACTGCTTGGGATTCTTGGAAATTGCGGGCAATACCGTTGAGGGGTTGTCGGATATCTAATTCTCGGAGGATTTTTTCAAAACGTTCCCGATCTTCGGCGGCATCGATCGAATCGGGTGAAGTTCCCCAAATTTTGGTATTTACGGGACAATTAGGCGATTCTAAATATTTTTGCAGGGGAACCGCCAGTTTTAAGGGAGTTTGCCCACCGAATTGAATAATTAAACCCTCTGGTTGTTCCGCTTCGATGATATTTAAGACATCCTCTTTGGTCAGGGGTTCAAAGTAAAGGCGATCGCTGGTATCGTAATCGGTGGAGACAGTTTCCGGGTTAGAGTTGACCATAATCGTCTCAAAACCGGCTTGACTGAGGGAAAAAGCGGCATGACAACAACAGTAGTCAAATTCTATCCCCTGGCCGATGCGATTGGGACCACCACCGAGGATCATCACTTTGCGTTGATCGGAGGGTAAGACTTCCGATTCTACCTGTTCGTAGGTGGAATAATAATAGGGTGTTAGGGCCTCAAATTCCGCCGCGCAGGTGTCCACCATTTTATAAACGGGAATAATACCTAAACCCTTGCGATAACTTCTCACTTCGTCCTCGCTGCTGTTGGTGGCGAAGGCGATTTGGCGATCGCTAAATCCCTGTTGTTTAATAGCGAATAGGTCCTCTTTGCCGAGACTTTTCAGGGGAGTTCGTTTGAGAAACTTCTCGGTTTCCATCAAATCGGCCAATTTATCGAGGAACCAGGGATCAATCCCGGTTAGTTCGTGGATTTCCGACCCATTCATGCCCAATTTAAAAGCATGATAGATACTATAAACTCGTTCGGGGTTAGGTGTCCGCAAACCGGCCCGGACTTCCGAGAGAGGGGGGAGAGTTTCGACTTTATCGCAACCAAAGCCAAAACGTCCCGTTTCTAGGGAGCGAAGCGCTTTTTGAAAGGATTCTTGGAAAGTTCGACCGATAGCCATGGCTTCCCCGACGGATTTCATCTGGGTGGTTAGAATCGGTTGGGAGCCGGGGAATTTCTCGAAGGCAAAGCGAGGAATTTTGGTGACGACGTAATCGATAGTCGGTTCAAAGGAAGCCGGGGTTTTTTTGGTGATATCGTTGGGAATTTCGTCTAAAGTGTAGCCTACTGCTAGTTTAGCGGCAAATTTAGCGATCGGGAATCCCGTGGCTTTCGATGCTAGGGCCGAAGAACGCGATACCCGGGGATTCATCTCAATCACGATTACGTCGCCGTTAGTGGGATTAACGGAGAATTGGATGTTCGATCCGCCGGTTTCTACGCCAATTTCCCGAATAATTGCCTTAGAATAGTCCCGGAGGCGTTGGTATTCTTTGTCGGTCAGGGTTTGGGCGGGCGCAACCGTAATCGAGTCGCCGGTATGGACCCCCATCGGGTCAAAGTTTTCGATCGAACAGATGATCACCACGTTATCGGCTAGATCGCGCATGACCTCTAATTCGTATTCTTTCCAGCCAATTAGGGATTTTTCGACGAGAATTTGCGATGTAGGCGAACAATCTAGACCATACTGGGCCATCGGTTCAAATTCTTCTTGGTTATAGGCAATACCGCCCCCCGTTCCTCCTAAAGTGAAGGCCGGCCGGATAATGAGAGGATAGGAACCGATCTGATGGGCGATCGCTTTTGCTTCTTCTAAATTGTTGGCAATCCCCGAAGGACAGACGGGAACACCGATTTTCTCCATTGCTTTTTTGAATAGTTCCCTATCTTCGGCTTTTTCAATAGCGGGAAGTTTTGCCCCGATCAGTTCCACGTTATATTTTTCTAAAACGCCGCTTTTGGCCAAAGCTACGGCGGTATTTAGGGCAGTTTGACCGCCCATAGTCGGTAGAATGGCATCGGGACGTTCTTTGGCGATAATTTTCTCGACAATTTCCGGCAGAATTGGTTCAATGTAGGTGCGATCGGCCATTTCTGGATCGGTCATGATCGAGGCGGGGTTAGAATTGACTAAAATTACCTCATAACCTTCTTCTCGCAGGGCTTTACAGGCTTGAGTTCCCGAATAGTCGAATTCACAGGCTTGTCCGATGACAATTGGGCCAGCGCCCAAGATTAGGATTTTCTGTAAGTCATCACGGCGTGGCATAGGCTTAGGTTTGCTTGAGGATAAACCCCAATCATTGTATATGTTGTCACCCCTCTATTCCCTAAAGCTTTATTTAGGTTTAATGACCTTATTCTAGCTGTCAGCCTTGAATCAGTGATCGGTGATCAGATCTGAGCCTTGCACTAGCGACTGTTCACTATCTCCCCGCTCCCCAACACCCAACCGATCACTGGATAGGTACTGATACTATTTGGGAACGATTGTCAAACAATTGTAAAACTTCGTTATATTTAAGGAACATTTGAGAGACTAAGGAGCATCGGAGTTGTGGCTTTATACGCAGATTTGCATCGGCATTTAGGGGGATCGGTAGTACCGAGAATTCTCTGGCGCTACTTTCACAGACATGAGCGGGATTTAGCGGCCAAATTCCAGGAATACCCCGCTTTTGAGGAATTTTACACCCGTGAACGCAATAGTTTAGATGAGTATTTGGAATTACATACCCTAGTCGAAAGTGTTCAAACCGCCCAAACTTTGCCCTATTTTATTTATCGTCTGATTCGCGGCGCTTACATCTTCGAGAATCTTGCCTATTTAGAATTGCGCTATACTCCCTACTATCGCACCGACGAACATTTGAACCAAACAGAGCGAATCGAGCAAATGCGCTCGATTGTCGAGATCGTCGGTCAAGCCTCGAAAATGAGCGAATATCCGATTATTACCAGTCAAATTCTCTGTATGCACTCGCGACTTCCCTCCGAAGTCAACAAAGCGATCGTTGATCTGGCCCTAGAGATGAAAGAATACGTCTGTGCGATCGATATTGCCGGGGGTGATTCCTACTACCAAACTCGACTAGAGGAATTTGCTGGTTTATACAGTTATGCCAGGGAAGAGGGTTTAAATACCACCGGCCATCTTTACGAAACAAAGGACGGTTGTTATCCCCAATTACTGCCCTATCTGCAAAGAATTGGTCACGGCATTCAAATTCCCCTACAATATCCGGAATTGCTGCCGGAAGTTGCCCGTAGTCATCAATGTTTAGAAGTCTGTCCCACCACCTATTTAAAAACTGGCACCCTCAAAAGTTTATCGCAATTAAAGATAGTCTTCGATCGCTGTTTTGAAGCGGGGGTTGATATTGCTATCTGTACCGATAATGCCGGTTTACACAATGTCCGGCTGCCTTTCGAGTACGAAAATTTACTCACCCTAGATGTGATCGATTTTCGACAATTACAAGCTTGTCAAGATGCGGCTTTTCGTCATGCTTTTGCCTGGCCCTACAGTCAAAAACCCGCCTCACTTTTAACTGGTTTGTTATCAGTGGATAATCCCAAATTACCGGTTTATCAGTAACAGAATTAACTTTAGTTCGGGTTAAGCAACTTCTAACCCGATTTCCCATCGGGGTTTTTGCCCCTCCCGAACTACTGAATCTTGATTAAACTCAACCCAAAAAGAGTATAGGTACAGAGAGAGCCGAGACCGAACATCAGGGAACGAGCGATTGGGACATTAGTGATATAAAAAAGGGAAAATAAAAGCCGGAGGATCACGAAAGCGATCGCACAGGTAGCGGCCAGGGATGAGGAGACTCCTGTAACGTAGGCCATGAGAGCGGCGGCACTATAGATCATAAAGGTTTCAAAACCATTTTGATGGGCCCAAGTTGCTCGTTTAGCGTAGTCTGGGAGTTGGTCGAACATGGCCCGGGGAGCGGAGGTATTGTAACCCACCTTAGCCCTAGCGTAAGCCACCAGCAGAAAAGGTAGATAGACACAGATAGCGGCAGCCACTATCGAATAGAGAAGAATGGCACTGACGGAGAGATTCATCGCTGAATTTAGTCAAAATAAAATAGGGTAACTAGCTTGCGTTGATCTTCCGCTTCCGCGCAGGTTTGCAAAAGGGTCTGACTGTCGTGGAAAGCAAAACAGATTAACTGTTGACAACGATTGATAATCTCGCGATTACAGAGGCTGCTGGCTTCCCCTAGGGATAGATGGTCATTTTCGGGACATTCCACCAGATGGATAACCTGCTGGAGTTGTTCTTGGGATTCCAGGGGCTGGCGATCGAGACTTTGGGGTAAGATCACGGTTAACAGATTAGGATCTGCCCGCATTGCCCCCTTAATGACGGCGGAATTGGTTCCCGTCGCCCCGGAGGTCATAATCCGATTGCCCGCCAGCACGAGGGCATAGGCCATCATTTCGATCAATTGCTGGTGCGTGATGGGAACGTGACGGGAACCCAATAAAGCGACGCGCTTAGAACCGGTCTGCTGAATGGCGGCTAGTTCTTGAGCTAGAGTGTCTAGGGTGTTAGTGGTATCTACAGATTGACTCAAAGACTTTTACTGCAAATTCGGACTGATTAACCGTCCGTTATTGTAGCATCGAATTGTCATAATCGGAAATTTGGCCCAAACAACCCCAGCTACCGATCGAGGTGTTCTTTCTGTGGTGGTCGCCTATGATCCCCCAGAAATTGTTATTGGTGGGGAAGTGCCTCTAGATTCTGCGGTAAGATAGGTGCATAGACGATATTTACCCCAGAGCCATGACCACTTCTCCTGTTCCCCAAGGGGACGATTTTAGCGATCGCCCAATCCGTCCCGTACAATATCGGGATTTGGAAGACATTGAAGCTTTAACCCTGGATGACTTCGATGAGGATATTGATCGTCGCGCCCAAAATTTCCGCACCCAGGTGCAGCAGGTGCGGCCTTGGTTTGGGTTATTTAAAATTCTCAGTTTTTTTCCCAATCCTCTCCAACACCGTTTTCATGTCTATGTGGCTGAGGCCATGGCCAATCGGGGAGAAGAAGGGAAAATTCGCGGGGCCATCCAAGTCACCCCTTTTAATAGTAGTCGCAGCACTTGGCGGGTGGAACAGGTGCGGGTGCATCCGGCGGAGTCTTTAAGCGAACCCAAGGGCATCGGGGCGCAATTACTGCGTTATTGTCTAGAAACGGTTTGGGAAGCGCGCACCTGGGTGTTAGAGGTTAATATCAATCAAAAGGACAGTTTGGCACTTTTCCGGCAACACGGTTTTCAGCCTTTGGCGGAATTAACCTATTGGTCTTTACCGCCGCAATTATTACAGGAATTGGCGAAACAAGAGCCAGATTTACCGAATTTACTGCCCGTGAGCAATGCTGACGCTCAATTGCTTTATCAGTTAGATTGTGTGTCTATGCCGCCGCTACTGCGTCAGGTATTTGATCGCCATATCCAGGATTTTAAAATCAGTTTAGTTGATAGTTTGCTCGGTCGCTGTCAAAGTTGGTGCGGCAGTCCGCAAATTAGTCGCGGTTACGTTTTTGAACCGCAACGAAAAGCGGCGATCGGTTATTTTGAATTAATTCTATCTAATCGGGATGAGCGACCCCATCAAGCGAAATTAATTGTCCATCCCGCCTACACTTGGCTCTATCCTAAGTTGTTAATCCAGATGGCCCAGATCACTCGCAAGTATCCCGCTCGCTCGCTAGAGTTGATATCTGCTGATTATCAGCACGAAAGACGGGAATATCTGGAACAATTGGGAGCGATCCGCAGTTCCCACACCCTGATGATGTCGCGCTCGGTATGGCACAAAATCCGCGAAACTAAGCCGGAAAATTCCGCCCTGGCAGAAATGCTGCAGGGTTTACAACCGGTGCCGCGAACTCCCATCCCTAGTCGGATGTCTTGGTTAAAATGGCCCAATAATCCCCCCCTGGACTCCCTCGACAGTCCGGGGGAACTTCCCCCGGTCAAACCGCCCTCGGAACCCCCCGATCAGGGGCATCCAGTGTGATGGAAAGAGTCGCCGCCCTCGGCTTAGATATCGGCAAAAAACGGGTAGGAGTGGCAGGATGTGACGGCACTGGTTTAATCGCCACCGGTTTAACCACGATTATCCGTTCTTCCTTTGTTGCCGACATAGCACAGTTTGAGGCAATTGTCAAGGAAAGAAATATTAAGATTTTGGTAGCGGGACTGCCCTATACCATGGCCGGGGAGTTAGGATTTCAGTCCCAACAGGTGCAAAAATACGCCCAGAAACTAGCCATCGCCTTAGATTTGCCCCTCGAATACATTGATGAGCGTTGCACGTCCCTAGAGGCGGAAGAATTCTTAAAAGCCAAAAAACAGTTTTCCTCTTGGGATAAGGGAGCGATCGATCGGGAAGCGGCGGCGATTATTTTACAACAATGGCTCGATCGCCGACGGAGAGTTAATACTGTTGTTTGAGGAGATAACGGCAAGGGAACTGGTAGCCAAAGCCTCTATTGACACTCCCCGAAGTGCTTATGGGAGGGAGTGTCAACTCTACCAACCACCGCCGCCGCCGCCACCATCGCTACTGCCGCCGCCGAAACCACCACCATCATAACCACCACCACCATAACCATCATAACCGCAATAGTCGCTATTGCCGCTGCTACCACCACCGCTGCCACCTCTACCGCTGCCACCAACGGCACAACGAAAATAAACAAAATATAGAATTAACATCAAGGGAAAAGACACCCCCACCATCAGGATAGCCAAAACAAGATGAAGAATGGAAATTGCGATTTGAGGCTTAAATTCAGTTTGCCGCAACCCATAAGCACTACGGAGAAACCCGCTCACAACTGTTACACCCGCTCGAATACCCTCTTCGTAGTTTCCCGTTTTGAAGCTGGGAGTCATGTAGGTGTAGATAATATCCTTGACCTGAGCATCGGGTAAAAATCTTTGGACTCCATAACCGGTCTCGATTTCTATCCGTCTATCCTTGAGGGAAACGAGGATTAAACCCACATTCCGCACCCTAAAGTGTCACATTGAAAATTTTATCTAAATCGTCAAAACGATTGCCGGCTCTGAATTACAGGCTAATTTGTTTGCCCAGCAGATGCACAATTAGCCCTA
>NZ_SFBZ01000132.1:0-13439 GCF_007095495.1 Microcystis sp. M_QC_C_20170808_M9Col
CCTGATGTCATTGACCAGGGAATAAAGGGTTTGCCGTTTAATCCTGTAGTGCTTGACCCACTACGAATGACTAAGCTTTCAGGCTTTTAAGTAAGTTTGAGTAAGTTTAGTTGAGCGGTAGTCTCCCATGGATAAAGCGAGAATGGGAGGAGGATCAAGATAAAACTAAGGGGAGTTTACCAGGATGTCAGGAGAAACCGTCACTTATTCCCTAGAAACTATTCTGACCAGGATCGAGGGAAAAATAGACAATCTACAAAGGGACGTTAATCAAAAATTTGACAAGATTGATGAGCGCTTTGACAGAATCGATGAAAGATTAAATAAAGTAGAGATAGGATTAGCTACTTTAACCGAGAAAGTCGTAGGTATGGATAAACGACTCGAAAAGGTGGAAAATGAACAAGTTAAATCGATAGGATTGGTCGCTTTAACCGAGAAAGTCGGAGGGATGGATAAACGACTCGAAAAGGTGGAAAGTGAACAGGCTACCATGATTAAAGCTATTTCCGACCTCCAGGGATTCCGAGGTCTCATTCTGCCGATCATTGTCGGTGCGCTCAGTGCTACTATTGGTGCGGTGATTACCGTAGCGGCAAAAATGTTGTTGATCGGCAATAGTCCCTGATCGAGATAAGATTAATTCTCGTGGTGATAGGGAGGACATTTGTGAATAAACTAAGCATTCTGGTTCTGCACGGGCCGAATTTAAACCTATTGGGGAAAAGAGAGCCGAATCTCTACGGTAACGTCAATTTAGAGACGATTAACCAGTTTTTAAGCGAAGAAGCTACCCGTTTAGGGGTGAATTTAACCGCACATCAGTCCAATCAGGAAGGGCAATTAGTGGACTGGATTCAGCAAGCATGGGGTCAGCAGGACGGTATTTTGATTAATGCGGGAGCTTATACTCACACCAGTATCGCCATCCGCGACGCACTATTAGGCACAAAAATGGCCTGTGTGGAAGTACACTTAAGCAATATTTACAAACGCGAGTCTTTTCGTCATCATTCCTACATTGCCGATATAGCCATCGGACAGATTAGCGGTTTTGGGGCCGAAAGTTATCGCCTAGGATTATGGGCATTAGTCGATTATTTGCAAAAGAATAGAGAAGGCTAATTAGGGCTTGCTCAATAAATCTAAAAACCTTGTTGGGTAAGACTTTTAGACTTTTTGGAAACCAAAAAGTACCGTATCCCGGAGTGATCGGGTGGAAAATTCAGGGACTTTTTCCCTGAAAATTAGGTAATTGACCCCCTCAAAATCTCTAAAACCCTACACCCTACACCCTACACCCTACACCCTACACCCACCGAAAAACTTTTTGCCGCAAACCCTAATTAGGCAAGGGATTCTCCCACTTCTAAGAGGGGACAAAAAGGAAAATAGGGGGAAACCGTCCAACGATAGAATTTTTTGCTGCTGGTGGACTGAAGATTAAAACGCAGGGAAACAAAGGGGAAAAAGGGAGATACGGAACAATTCCAACTGAAAGCCGGCTTAGAAGTGCTATTATCGCCCTGGAAAGACCAAGCAGGGTATTGAAAAACCTCTCGGACGAGGGATTTTCCTTCATCGCTAACTTGGGCGCAGCTGCGACTAATGCCCGAAACCAAACAGAGACTATTACTGACACAATTATCATTAGAAGCCACGATCAGGAGAGCTTCCCCGGTGGTGGTTAGTTCAAAAGCGATAAAATCTCCAGCTTGCCAACGACTAAGGACTTGTCCCTGGGCATTCTGGTAGATAGCGCTGCAGTTTTCGGGATCGAGAAGACGATTACTATCGGGATCTAAGTAACCGCAAACCTTTCCCATCAGACGAGTTCCATCCTGAAACCCATACACCCAATCAAAGGTATCGATGTGAGCGGCCCCTTGATTGCTTTTGTTGACCAATAGTAATCGATCGCTGACCACGGTTATTAATTCTCTATAAAACTAAGCTCCTTTTAATAACAAAGGTATCACTAAATACAAATTCCCCAAGGAAAAGATTTATTAATCTTAACTTGTCGGCCCCAGGGGAGAGTGAACTGGTCAACTTAAATCAAGGCCAAAACCTGCTATCTTATGGGGAGACAAAAATTATCTAGATCTTGTTTTAGCGAGTGGTAGTAAGGGCATGGCGTACAAGCGGGTATTATTAAAACTGAGTGGGGAGGCCCTAATGGGCAATCTCGGCTATGGGATCGACCCGATGGTGGTTTCCGCTATCGCTCAGGAAATCTCCGAAGTGGTTGACCAAGGCATCCAATTGGCGATCGTGGTCGGTGGGGGCAATATTTTTCGCGGGGTGAAAGCCGCCTCGGCCGGCATGGATCGGGCCACGGCCGATTATATTGGTATGATAGCAACAGTCATGAACGCTATGACCTTGCAGGATGCCCTAGAACGAGCGCAAGTACCGACTAGGGTATTAACGGCGATTGCCATGCAGGAATTAGCTGAACCCTACATCCGCCGGCGAGCAATCCGTCATCTGGAAAAAGGTCGGGTGGTGGTTTTCGGTGCGGGATCGGGTAATCCTTTCTTTACCACCGATACCACGGCGGCCCTGCGCGCTGCCGAAATCGATGCGGAAGTGGTGTTTAAAGCGACGAAAGTGGATGGAGTGTATGATTCCGATCCCTCCCATAACCCTAACGCGCGACGCTTTCAAAGTCTTACCTACGGTCATGTGCTGACTCATGATCTGCGGGTGATGGACGGGACTGCTATCGCTCTGTGCAAGGAAAATAATATCCCGATAGTCGTTTTCGATCTGTCGGTGACAGGTAATATTGTTCGCGCTGTCAAAGGTGAACCCGTTGGAACATTGGTAGGAGGATTCTGTGAAGTTAGCTGAAGTTCAAGACCAGATGCAGAAAACCGTCGAATCAACCCAGAGAGCTTTTAATACGATTCGTACCGGCCGGGCAAATGCTTCTCTTTTAGATCGGATCGTGGTGGAGTATTATGGCATGGAAACTCCCCTCAAGTCCCTAGCGACAATTAGCACTCCCGACGCGACCACGATCGCGATTCAACCCTTTGATCGTACCAGTATGGGGGCGATCGAAAAGGCGATTTCTCTCTCGGACGTGGGTTTAACCCCCAGTAATGACGGTCAGATCATTCGTTTGAATATCCCTCCCCTCACTAGCGATCGCCGCAAGGAATTGGTCAAATTAGCGGCGAAATTGGCCGAAGAAGGAAAGGTGGCTATCCGCAATATTCGCCGGGATGCGATCGATGCTATCCGTAAACGGGAAAAAGGTCACGAAATTTCTGAGGATGAATCCAGGGATTTACAGGATCAAGTGCAGAAATCCACCGATAAATTTATCGCCAAAATCGAGGATTTATTAACGACAAAAGAAAAAGATATCATGACCGTTTAAGTTTTTTTCTCCTCATGGATAGAACAGGCTTTTTGTCTGTTCTATTTAGCTTTTTATCCCTATTTAAAAGGTATAGGGGAGTGAGAAGGTTTGGGGGTGAAGTCTTTCCGTATCGCGGCATCTCAGGTTCTACCATTTTCTTTATTCGTAGCAGGCATCCTACTCCCCCTCTCCCACCCCCGCCTTGGGGGCAAGGGTAATTAACCATCTCTGCCATTACTTGAGAAAATTTCTTCTTTCTGCTAGTTGATTGATCATAATAGCCGTACATTTTAGAGCATGAGGAATCACTAAACAAGAATTTTTTCTGGTAATAATTGTTAAAATTGAGGCAGTTTTAAAGCATCATTATGACGGGTATTATACTAAATACGGTTATTAAAAACTGATTATTTATCCCCCCCTTTTGCCTGTCCTTATAAGTAGCCTATGCTCAACGGATTTAGTATTATTGGTTGCTATGCGCGGAGATAGGAGTCGTCAATCAGCCAAAAAACTTTGAGGCCAGTTTACCCGGTGTTTACCGACAATGTGCTGTTACTTACACAGACTTTTGGGAGTCCTATAAGACAGTAATTCCCAGTAAACGTCATCGACAGGTCGGTCAAGAAACTGGTCAAACTAATCCTATTGAAAGATTAAATAATACCTTTCGACAAAGGATTTCTCGGCTGGTGAGAGAGAGTCTATCTTTACTCTAACAAAATGAAGAATCACGTTGGGGAGGCCTTTGGTATTTTATCCATGACTACAATGCACAGCAAAGCAAAGGATTAAGCCTCCATCACTACTACCGAATCACCACCCTCTATCTTTCTATCTGTCTATCCACTAGGATAATGACCTTGCAATCAAAACTTCATGTCTGCGTCACAGTAAGTTCATATCCCCCACCTAAATTAGAGATAGTCAGTCCCAAGCCGTTTTCCGAAACACTCCTCTCACACCCACGATTATTAGGACTGACTTTTATTCCCTTCTCAGAATGGTTAAACAATAAAAACTATGACTCGCAATATTTTTAACGATAATATTTCCCCGATCAACGAAGGTACTCCCAAACGCTCCAAATCTTCTGCGATGAAAAAACTTTTTGCCTATTCCTCTTTACTGGTTTTGGGTGCCGGGTTAGGCATCGGTGCCACCTACGCCTACAGTCAAAATCCTCTAGAATTAGCCCAAAATATTGCCACCGCTACCAATAATCCTCGCCCCTCTACAGCAGCCGCAGCCGCTCCCTCAACCCTAGTTATGCCCACCAATTTTGTCGCTTCTGTGGTGCAAGAAGTGGGGCCGGCGGTGGTGAGAATTAATGCTTCTAGGGAAGTCAATGGAGGCGGTGATTTTTCGGAATTTGCTAACGATCCTGTTTTCCGTCGCTTCTTCGGTTCCCAAATACCCGATCGAGGAGAAAAACAAGTTCAAAGAGGTACAGGTTCGGGGTTTATTATCAGTAATGACGGTAAAATTATCACCAATGCTCACGTTGTCGAGGGAGCAGATAAGGTGACTGTCACCCTCAAAGATGGTCGCACTATCGATGGCAAAGTCTTAGGTAGTGATCCTTTAACTGATGTGGCAGTGGTACAGGTGGAAGCGAGCAATTTACCCAGGGTTAAATTAGGTAATTCTGATAGTTTACAGGTGGGAGAATGGGCGATCGCTATCGGTAATCCTTTGGGATTAGATAACACTGTCACCACGGGAATTATTAGTGCCAAGGAACGCAATAGCTCCCAAATTGGTGCTAGTGATAAACTGGTGGATTTCCTCCAAACCGATGCGGCAATTAACCCCGGAAATTCCGGCGGACCTTTGTTAAATGATCGGGGAGAAGTCATCGGAGTTAACACTGCTATCATTCAAAATGCCCAGGGTTTAGGTTTTGCTATTCCGATTAAGACTGCCCAAAGAATCGCCGAACAATTAATCGCTACGGGTAAGGTGGAACATCCCTATCTCGGTGTTCAAATGGTACAGTTAACCCCGGAGGTAAAAGAACAATTAGCCGATAGTCCTATGGCTGATAATTGGACTATCCCCGATGATTCTGGTGTCTTGTTAGTGCGGGTGATGAGAGATTCTCCTGCCGCAGCAGCGGGATTGCGATCGGGTGATGTGTTAAAGTCTGTAGGTGGTAAGAATGTCACCGATCCCGATGCGGTTCGGGAAATTGTTGCTAATACTCAAATCGGCGATAATTTGCCCGTAGAAATTAGCCGGGAAGGACAAAAAATTAATCTGAATATTCAAGTGGGTAGCTTGAATACTGCTAACAGATCCTAGTCTAGAAGATAATTTGTAGAGAGCTTGTTAGTAAGCTCTCTATATTATCGAAAGATAGTTAAATACTTGACCCTACGCTGACAATTTTACTGTTGCGAGATGGAAAATAAAAACCGCTCGTAAGCTCGATTAATTTTTTGCATAATTTTAATCGCTATGGCAGAGGAATTGTGATCGGGGTGATACTGACGAGCAAGCTGATAATATCTTTGCTTAACTTCTGAAAAACTGGCATTCTTAGAAACTTCTAAAACCTCCCACCAATCGTCGGAATCGGAGGGTAATATTTCTAATTCTCCTAAGATTTCCGACCATATTTTTACCTTACCTCCATAACTACCTGTAATTAAAAATTGACCGTCAGGACTAAATTTTAAGGGAGCAGTTCCCCGTAAAATTTTAATTAATTCTCCTGTTTGTCCTTGCCAAATTTTAATTTCTGTTCGGGAAGCACTAGCAATTAGATGGCGATGAGGATTAATAGCAATACTGATAATTGCCTGCTCGTGTGCCTGCCAACTTTTAATAATTTCTCCTGTCTTTATATCCCAGATTTTAATCGTTTTATCACTACCACCACTAATTAGATATTGACCATCATTACTAAAAGCTAAACTGTTAACGGATGCCCTGTCACCGATAAAAGTTTGATAAGCATAACTATGATCAAATCGCCATAATTTAATAGTTTTATCATCACTACCACTAGCAATAATTTGGCTATCGGGACTAATAGCACAGGTATTAACTGCGTCCTCATGACCGATTAAAGTTCGCTTTAATTCTCCTGTATGATAACCCCAGATTCGCAGAGTTTTGTCATTACTAGCACTAACAATAAATCTTTCATTGGCAGCAAAAGCTAATTGTAAAATGACACCATCGTGACTATGGGGAGCATTGACACGAGCGAAAAAACTACTTTTATACTGCTTAGTGTCTAATTGCCACTGACTAATTCTGCCATCCAATCCACCAGCAATGATCGATTTACTGTTAGGACTTATAGCCAGAGTTTGGATCGGTTCATTAACTCCCAGAAAGGAATAAATTAATTTACCCGTTTCTCGCTGCCAAAGTTTTATGGTTTGATCTTCTCCCGCACTAGCGATAATTTTACCATCAGGACTAACATCGATCGCCCCAATATTTGCCTGATGACCTTTAAGAGTTTGGAAACACTGCCAAGATAAACGCTCTGGCATAGTAATTTCTGTAGAATATAACTGTTGATTTTCCTGAATAGATACTTCTTCTAAAAGTCCCTGTAGTTCTGCCTCTAGATTTTTATATTTTCCCGTAACTTCTTGCCAAAATAAAGCTTCTTCGTACTCTCTAGTAATGCGATCAAAAAATTCTAGATTGCTATAAAAATTATTGTCGGAGTAGGTGGGAGATAACATTTTCATCACTCCGTAGATTCCTAACCCGACTAGGCCGCCAGCGATTGCCATAGAACCGACACCAACACCGAAAGCTGTACCTTTAACTGCGACTCCCACACCCCCAAAGGTAGAGTAGATAGCGATTCCGCCAAGGCTTCCTATTCCCAAAGCTAACCCGACATTGTGATCGTTTGTTTCTAGTCCTTGCAGACTGGCATAAATTGCCGAACTTGTCAGGATGCCAATCCCCGTCATTCCCACTAAACCGACGCTTATACCGCCAAATCCGCCGACTAAGCCAATATTTCCCAGACAAGCAGATAAATTGGCTCCTGTGACTCCACCGACGGCGGGAATAACAAAATCGAGCTTTTTAGCCATATTTTTGCGAAATAATCAAGTTAGTCATCGGGTTTCTCCTATAGAGTGTAGCCTAGTTTGGTATCGACGACTGACTCCCCAAAACGGTACTTTTCCCTCCTGCCCCCTGCCGACCGCCTCTTTCAAGTCAGTCCCGATGAAAAAATTTTCACCCCCACAGATGAAAGAGGTTTCTTTCCCCACACCCCACACCCCACACCCCACACCCTCTTTCCAGTCAGAGGCAATCAGGGCAAAATGATAACTATTTTATATATAAATAGCTTCAATGCTTAAAAATATTTAAATTTACAATCGGTAATATTTATTTTTACTTAAGAATTTATTGAGAATAATTTTTATTTATTTACGAGATTGCAATACTTCCAGCAATTCTGGTATAATTTTGCATTATGCTATGATGGCTTTTATTGTAATTTTTAGGGTTTTAATGGTCTAGGTTGTCTTAAAACCCTTGCTAAATCTAGACTTTTCCCTTGGGCAAAACCAAACACTTTCGCCAATTATCCCTTTTTTCCCGAACAACGTTGATCTAATTTTTGTGTAGTTTTATTGCAAAGTCAAATTTTTTTTGACAAAATGCCTAAATTGTGGTACGGAGATAGATTGTTGATAGGTGGCAATTCAAACCGAGGCAATCAATAATTAGGGGAGGGTTAGGGAATTTAACCGAAAATTGGGAAGATTCAGAAGAATTAGCCGAAGAACTGGATAATATCTGGGACGAGAGAACCTGATGGCTTATCTCTTTGATACCGATGCCATTTCAGAAAAATCAGCGATAAAAACCTTTTTTACCGATCTAGCCAGGCTCTAACGCCTGGGAAGGGAAAAATCCTCAATTGAGCCGAAATTAGCTTAATCAAAAAATATGCTATAATCAGAATGTAAGCACAAGGGGCCGTAACGGTTTCGACAGGTTAGCGAAAGCTCCCCCGTGATACAGGTCGAGAGTGAGTCTCCTCTCGTAAATCAAAGGCTCAAACAAAAAGTAAATGCGAACAACATCGTTCCTTTCGCTCGTAAAGCCGCTCCTGTAGCTGCCTAATAGTCTCTAATCGACTCGAGCATTCATAGTTTGACTCCGTTAAGGACTATGGATAAACCCCCAACGGATGCCACGTTTAACTTTCTCTAGTTAGTTAACCGTCTAAGCTTTAACTAGAGCATCCCACTGTCCGGGATAAGTGACAGTCCCCGTTTCGAGGGTAATCGAAACTAAACCTGTGAATGAACGGACAGTTAATACCTAATTTGGACAGCAGTTCGACTCTGCTCGGCTCCATTGATTACTTTAATGAAAGACCTTCTCTCCCGCATGGACGGGGTACAAACACCGATTATTCCCGTGGTCGGTCAATTAATTAAAGCGAACCCCGGCACTATTTCCCTAGGTCAAGGGGTTGTTTCCTATGATCCACCCCGGGAAGCGATCGAATCTCTATCTTTATTCTTAGCCAATCCCAAAAATCATCAATATCAATCTGTGGCGGGAATTCCCCCCTTATTAGCAGTAATTCAGCAAAAACTAGCCGAAGATAATCGGATAGAAGTCAGCGATAAACAGGCAATTTTTGTGACGGCGGGCAGTAATATGGCTTTTATGAATGCCATTTTAGCCATTACTTCCCCGGGGGATGAAATTATTCTCAACACTCCCTTTTATTTCAATCATGAAATGGCCATAAAAATGGCTAATTGTCAAGTAATTTTGGTTGCCACAGACAAAAATTATCAATTGCGTCCGGCCGCCATTGAAGAGGCAATCACGGAAAAAACTAAGGCAGTGGTGACGATTTCTCCTAATAATCCCACGGGAGTAGTTTATCCAGAAAATACCCTGAGAGAAGTCAATCGAATCTGTCAAAAAAAGGGCATCTATCACATTCACGATGAGGCTTATGAGTATTTTACCTATAACCATGCCCGCCACTTTTCCCCGGCGGCAATTGTTGGTAGTGAATCCAGGACTATTTCCTTATTTAGTCTCTCAAAAGCCTACGGTTTTGCCAGTTGGCGCATTGGTTATATGGTAGTACCAGAACATTTATCTGAGGCGATTAATAAGATTCAGGATACTATTTTAATCTGTCCGCCGGTGGTTTCGCAATATGCGGCCCTAGGGGCGTTACAGGTGGGTAAAAGCTATCCCTTAGAACAGTTAAAAACCATCAGTCAAGTTAGAGAAATTTGCCTGAATGCTCTAGAATCAATCGGCGATATCTGTGATGTTGCCACTGCGGAAGGGGCTTTTTATTTCTTCCTGAAAATTCCCACAGACAAGAATGACTTTCAGTTAGTTAAAAGTTTAATTGAGCGGCAGCGGGTGGCGGTGTTACCCGGTTCAACTTTTGGGATAACAGAGGGCTGTTATTTGCGTCTTGCCTACGGTGCTTTATCTCCAGAAACAGCTTTAGCGGCAGTAGAAAGATTGGTAAAAGGACTGCGTTATTTTAGTCAGTGATTTTCAAGAATAAATACTGGTTTTCTTTCTTGGTTTTTACTTTAAGCTCAGACTAAATCCGGTTATTAAAAACTGATTATTTATTCTCCCTTTTGCCTCTTGCCTGTTGCCTTTTGCCTCATCTCAACAAGCAATTTAAATTAAGAACAGCTTATCTTTTGGGCTATTCTTAGTTTAGCCGAACGAGAACGAGGATTTTTAGCTTGTTCTTCTCGACTGGGAATAATCGGCTTTTTCGTGATAATTTTCAAGGAATTATCTTCGCGAAAGCCATACTTGATCAGACGATCTTCTAGACTATGAAAACTGATCATAGCGATAATTCCCCCGGATTTTAGCCAGTGGGGGGCTTGATCTAACAATTGTTGCAGAGAATCTAATTCTTGATTAACAGCGATGCGTAGGGCTTGAAAAACCCGCGTTGCCGGATGAATACGTCCATAACGGTAACTAGCGGGGACAGAACTAGCGATGACAGCCGCTAATTCTGTAGTGGTAGTAAAAGGACGTTTTTGGACGATCGAGCGAGCAATAGGACGAGATAAACGTTCTTCTCCGTATTGATAAAAAAGATCTGCTAATTCTTTTTCGTGCCAATGGTTGATAATATCGGCTGCCGTTAGGGATTGACAGCGATCCATCCGCATATCTAAGGCTGCCGTGTGGCGAAAACTAAAGCCGCGCTCGCTCTGATCGAATTGGGGAGAACTGACTCCTAAATCGGCGATAATGCCATCAAAACTGCTATTTTGTCCATTATAATCGGCGAAGTTCCCCCACCAGAGGGTTAAACGGCTATCTAGATAGGGGGCGAGACTAATTTTAGCGGCTTCTAGGGCGCTTTGATCGCGATCGATGGCGGTTACTGTGGTTTCGGGATGGGCTTCTAAAAGCAAGCGGCTGTGTCCACCACCGCCTAGGGTAAGATCGAGATAATGCCCCCCGGGTTGAATATTTAAGCCGGCGATTAATTCTTGACTCAAAACGGAAATATGGGGAAAATCTTGATTCATCTGCTGATAACTTCCTGAAAATGGCGATTTAACCTAAAAATAACTGATAGGCCCGGTTTTGACTTTCATCCCAATAGCGATAGCCGAGAGTATCGAGAAAAGCTTGCCATTGATTCATTTCATCGGGGGGGACCTGTATGCCCACGACGATGCGCCCGTAATCGGCTCCGTTATTGCGATAATGGAAAACGCTGATATTCCAGTGGGGACTCATGGAGGCGACAAATTTCATTAAAGCCCCCGGTCGTTCGGGAAACTCGAAGCGGTAAAATAATTCATGATCGGCTAAATGCGATCGCCCTCCCACCATGTGGCGCAGATGCAATTTAGTCAATTCATCATCGCTAATATCGAGGGTTTTAAAGCCGCAAGCTTCAAAACTCTCGGCTAATTTCTTGGCATCGCTGCGATTTTCGATCTGGGCGCCGACAAAAATATGTGCTTCTTTTTCATCGGCAATGCGATAACTAAATTCGGTTAAATTGCGTTTGCCGACACATTCGCAAAAACGCCGTAAACTGCCCGGTTGTTCGGGAATAGTCACAGCATACAACGCCTCGCGCCGTTCCCCTAATTCTGCCCTTTCCGCCACAAACCGCAGACGATCAAAGTTCATATTCGCCCCACAAGCCACAGCAACGAGGGTTTTATCCTCAATTCCTTCTCTTTCTACATAAGCTTTCGCTCCTGCTACTGCTAACGCCCCCGCAGGTTCTAAAATCGAGCGTGTATCTTGAAAAACATCCTTAATCGCCGCACAGATATCATCCGTATCCACGAGGATAATCTCGTCCACATACTGCTGACAGAGACGAAAAGTCTCCTCTCCCACCTCGCGCACCGCCACCCCGTCGGCAAATAATCCCACTTGCGCTAAACGCAGCCGATAACCGGCTTTTAGGGATTGATTCATCGCGTCTGAGTCCACAGGTTCCACCCCGATAATTTTAATTTCTGGACGTAAACGCTTGACATAGGCTGCAATACCTGATATTAGCCCACCCCCACCAATAGCGACAAAAATCGCCTCGATCGGTTGCTGATATTGTCGTAAAATTTCCATACCGATCGTACCCTGGCCGGCGATTACCTCCGGGTCATCGAAGGGATGGATAAAAGTTAAGCCTTTTTCCTGTTCTAACTGCCGCGCGTAAGCATAGGCATCATCGTAGGTGTCACCGTGCAGGACGACAATCCCACCCCGGGCTTTTACCGCGTCGATTTTGACTTGCGGAGTGGTGACAGGCATAACGATAATCGCTTGGGTTCCCAATTGCTGCGCCCCCAAAGCGACTCCCTGGGCATGATTTCCCGCCGAGGCAGCAATTACACCTTTTTGTAACAAATCCCTTGACAAATGCGCCATTTTGTTGTATGCGCCGCGCAGTTTAAAAGAGAAAACCGACTGCATATCCTCGCGCTTGAGTAAAAGCTGATTGTGCAAGCGTTGGGAGAGATTGGGGGCAAGTTCCAAGGGGGTTTCTTGGGCGACATCGTAGACGCGTGCGGTGAGGACTTGAACCAGGTAATCGCAGTACATTATTCTTTTTTGGCGGTGGGGATTGGCGAGTCAGGCTAGGATCCAGAATAGATCATCGTCAGTCCGGTTAGCAATAAAGAGCTATCAGCTGTCAGCCGTCAGCTTTTTGCTCTGTGTTCCCTACTTCCCACTTCCCACTGATGTAACCTCTCAATAACTGCTGGAAGCTGTCGCGAACAAAAATCAAGGTCGTGTAGGGGTTGCTATGAGGGAGAAAATCTGGTTTAACACAGATAGGAGGATTGCCACAGAGAGCCAAAGGAAAATTGAGAAAGCCCTCCGCCAAGAAGTGGATAGCTGACAAAACCTCGTGAGGAGCCTGACTGAGCAACTCCAACAACAACAAGCCATCATTGACCAACTCTCTCAACAGCTAAAAAAGCAGCAAGAACGAACCACCCAACTGGAAGCCCAACTCAGAGAACAGAAAAAGCTCAAAGGCCGACCGAAGATAAGAGCCAGCCAACTCAACGAAAAAAACCCCGGCGTTGCTTAATCAAGGTATGAATGCTAATTTTGCATATATCAAAAAGTCAGTTTGAGCCTGAGTTTTAAAAAATGTAGATGCAATGATTCATACCCAAAGTCAGCAACGCCGAGCATCTTTCAATTTGACAACGCCTAAACCCACAGCTTCAATCAATGTGCATGGTGCGTTCCCAAAAATTGATCGGTGGAGCAGTAGGAGCCACATTAGGGAACGCACCCTACGGCTGCGGCGCTCGGTGTGCATGGGCGTTGTTATGCTTTTCCAAATTCGATTTTGAATAAGGCAATTTTATGAATGAAATACCAAATATATTTGGTTCTTCGGTTTGTGTTATGCAATGGAGGGGGGTTAGAAGGGATGAAACCCTTATATAGGGTTTGCTGAATAAATCTAAAAACCTTGTTGGATAAGGTTTTTAGACTTTTTTTCCCTCAAAAAGTGCCGACCATTGGAGTGATTGGGGGGAAAATTCAGGTACTTTTTCCCTGA
>NZ_SFBZ01000133.1:0-12721 GCF_007095495.1 Microcystis sp. M_QC_C_20170808_M9Col
GCTGGCGATCGCTGACTAGAGTGTGACACTTCATAATTCTTAGTAATCGCTAAAAGTCTTACTATACAAGGGCTAGAGCAACTTTTGATTTCAACGACCAGGGTGCGGAATGTGGGTATTAAGCATTTCTATTTATTGCAAAGGTGAGATGGTGAGATGCTCCCCGTTTAATCCAACTGTCTTGCTACCAATCTGGCAAATAATCCTTCTTGATTAACCAATTGGTCAAATGTCCCGATTTGAACTATGCGCCCACCTTCAACTACATAAATTCTATCAGCATTGCGAATGGTACTCAGACGATGGGCAATGACGACGCGAGTAGCTTTCAACCTATCTAAGCTTTCTGTAATAATCAATTGGGTTCGGTTATCTAAAGCGCTGGTAGCTTCATCCATCAAAATAATTTTGGGTTTCATCACCAACGCCCGCGCAATCAAAAGCCTTTGTCTTTGTCCACCGGAAAGGTTAGTTCCCCCCTCACTAATCACGGTATGCATTCCCATCGGCATTTGTTTAATATCTTCTGAAAAACCCGCCATTTGTGCTGCTTCCCAGGCTTCTTCCAAGCTAACCAAAGCTCCTGCTGTAATATTGTCAAACAGCGAGCCGGCAGAAATACGAACATTCTGGAGAACAACGCCCAATTGCCGTCGAACTGCTTGAATATTCAATCCAGCTAAATCCTGTCCATCATAGTAAACCGTGCCGCTTAGAGCCGTCTCAAAGCCTAACAATAAACGAAAAATAGTGGATTTGCCACTACCGCTCGGTCCGACGATCGCCACAAATTCCCCAGGTTCAATGGAAATGCTTACATCCTCTAGAATCAATGGCCCATCTTCTCGATAGCGAAAGGTGACATGACTTAAAGTTATCTGTCCTGTTAAACGACCTGGATCGGCTTTAGTAGGATCTGACTCAGGGGGAGATGTTAAAATTGGCTGAATTCTCTCCCATAAAGGAACAATCCCCAAAATATCAGTTAAGGTATTGCTCAAATCCGTTGTGCCTCCTAAAAAAGTGCCAAAGGCAGAATTAAAGGCGAGAAATCCTCCTACCGTCAGTTTAGCCGTAGCGGCTGCCCCCTGAGCTTCACCCATTTGAATAAAGAGGATCGCAAACCAGAATATCCATACTGAACTGATTAAAGAAAGGGCTTCGTTAAAAACCGTTACACTGTCATCAAGGCGCTTGATGGTCGCTTGCAATTTGACTCTTTGACTATATTGTTTTGCCCAAGCAGCAAAAGCTCTTTGTTCGGCGGCAGCAACCCGGAGTTTAGCCACCCCATTAATCAGTTCTACTGTTAACCCGGTAATTTGACCATCAATGTTTTCTTGTAATCGTTGTTTTTGAATAATCTGTTTACCCGATACGAAGGTGATTAGGGCAACGAGGACAGATAAACCGATGGCAATAAAAGTTAAGGGAACACTATAAACAAACATCAAGGCGAGGTTAATTAGAGAAAATACAGCACTCAACAACGTGCGTTGCGTTGCTCCACTCAATTCTCGGCGAATTTGACTGATTCCCATCAGACGATTTAATAAGTCACCAGAGGCATATTTGCGAAAAAAGCTGGGGCTAAGTTTGAGGAGTCGCTCCCACACCGCAGGCTGTAAATTACTATCGGCTACATTTTCTATCCTTATAGTTATAATTCCTTGGGCTAAACTAAAGATAGATTTACCAAAGGCTGCCGCAATTAAAGCCAAACCCAGTTGTGCCAAGAGAAGGCGATCGCTATCAGGAATAGCATTATTGATTAAAATTGCCGTTGCTTGTGGCGTAACCATTCCCAGGAGGCTACCTACTAATCCAAGTAAGATGAGCCAGAGTAGATCTTGCTGATGACCTTTAATGCCAAAATAGAAAATTTCCCAGACATTTTTCAGGAATATCGGCAAAGGCCGATAAAACATATAGGCATCAGGAGCTAGGTTGGCGGCTACTTTCGCCGTCACTGGAATGCGTTGATGGGATTCGGGAATAAACAAGACATATTGATGCTTTTGATCGGGTAATAAAGCGACTGGATTTTGATCGCTACCTAGGTAAGCTAATAGTGCTCCATAGTTTCTCTTCCACCAATTATGAGCTAGATACACTCGGCGAGTGGAGAATTGGGAGGCTCGAGAGATTGCCTCTAGGGGATCTTTAACTCGATTGATGTCTTCTGAATTAGCTGGGGGGAAAACCTTAATTCCCAAACTTCGTCCGACCGCTCCAGCGGCTACCAGTAGAGAGGAGCCAGGTTGCCAAAGGTCAGGTTTTTGGGGTTGCAAAACAGACATCAACTCTCCCATAGAGCTTTGCATGGCCCTACGGTTAAGTTGTTCTCTTTGCTGAAAGCGGCCAAATTCATCTTCTGTTTCCAGTTCTTCGACCAGGCTAAAGTAGTAGAGGCAATAGCGGTGTAGCTGGGCCAAACTCCTCGGTAAATCTTCTAGGTTTTCTAAGTCTTCCGTCAGACAGCTATAAACTTCAGTCGTCGTTTCTGCAGCTAAACATATATCTGAAGCCAAAGGAATCATCGGTAAACCCGCTTCTAGTTTCAACGCTTCACACCCCATCCAACGCATACTACCCTGATTTACTTTTATCCAAAGAATATTTTTTTCCTCTTCTCTTTTGCCAAAAAGCATCAATCCCTGGCCTGACAGCAAGGATAAAAAATGAGTATTTTGAATATAAATTCTATCGGCAGGTAAGGGGGAGGGGTTTGGTTTTTGAGCGATCCATTGACTAATATGATTTAGCCAGCCTTGTAAAAGCAGTCGGGCGGCTGGATCGCAGTGGCTGATTTGCTCCACTAAATCTCTCAAGGTAAGTTTTTCCAAAATCGCTTCTTCGAGAGCGATCGCTAAAATTCCCCATTGTTGTTCTGGGGAAAAGCCTCCGACTATTTCTGAACCAAAAATAGCTTCCCCAGCTTGAATAGTAAACATATAGGATCGAGTCTTGGCAAGCTTAGATGCTTCTACTTGCATCGCAAATAGTAGTAGCACTCCCGAACGTACCACCCAGACTGTGTCCGGCCAATCTAATAGGAGAGATTCATTGCTGTGGAGTTGAGCAAATTTTGGCTCTTGCTCTAAATTAGACTTGCTCATCAACGTTATCCTTTCTCCTTTCTGTACTAATTAAACGCGTATAGATTCCCTCTTGAGAGCGCAATTGTTCATGATTTCCCCTCTGTACCACTTTACCCTTATCTAAAACAATAATTTCATCACAGTCTCGAATAGTACTGAGTCGATGGGCGACGAGAATACAAGAACACCCTCTACGCCGCAGATTACGATCAATGATCAACTCGGTTTCTGCGTCTAAAGCACTTGTCGCCTCATCTAAGACCAGCAAAGCCGGATTTCTCACCAATGCCCTAGCGATTTCTAGTCTTTGGCGTTGTCCGCCACTTAAGTTCATTCCTCCCTCACTTAATTGGCTATTATATCCACCTGGAAGGTTAAGAATCAGTTCGTGAATAGCTGCATCTTGACAAGCTTTAAATAAATCAGCATCGGGAACAGTTGAATCCCAAAGAGTTAGATTTTCCTTAATTGTTCCCGCAAATAAAAATATCTCCTGTTCTACCATAGCTAAAGAATTAGCGAGGACAGATCGAGGGATTTGGCTGCGCTCGATACCATCTAAAAGGATTTCCCCTGACCAAATCGGATAGAGTCCTGCGATCAATTTAGCCACCGTTGATTTCCCCGATCCACTGCCCCCCACTAAGGCGATTCTTTGCCCGGGTTGTAAAGTAATGCTCAGGTTTTCAATGAGGGGTGCGTCAAACCGACTGTAGCCAAAAGTTAGATTTCGCAACTCTAGTTTTCCATATAGACGAAAAGAGATTCTATTAACTGTAGCTGAGTCATCCGAATTTTCTGATTGGGCAGATTTTGCCATGGGATCGATGGGATTTTCTAACACATCATCCAGACGCATTAGGTCTGCTTCTAAATCTTGTAAAGTGCTACCAAAATTGACTAAATCATTAATAGGCTTGAGAAATTCATTAGTAAGAGATTGATAGGCAACTAACATACCAATACTAAGGCTACCCGTCATTACCCGCCAGCCTCCGATCAAGAGGATTAAGCTGGTAGCAAGGGCTGTCAATAGCGCGGGCAAAGCATTGATAATCTGGGTAGCCAAGGCTAATTGCTGTTGAGAGTTAAGGCTTTTAGTGTAATAGCCAGCAAATTTTGTAAATAAATCTGATTCTAACCCACTTGCTTTCACAGTTTCGATCGATTGAATTCCCCCAATAGCAACGCCGAAAACTTTGCCAATTTCTTGAGAAACTCTGATGTTGGTATCAACGCGATGGCGAGATAAGGTCTGTAATGCCAAGAAATTTAAGACGGCAAAAATAATAGTAATCACTGTCAGTAACCAATCATAGAAAGCCATTAACAAAGCATAAAAGACAACCATAAAGGTATCAATAACGGTTGTGGCTAGTTTTCCTGAGAGGATGGTTGCTATTTGGTCGTTGAGTTGAGAGCGACTACTAATTTCCCCTGCATAGCGTTGGGCATAAAATCCGATGGGTAACCGCAGTGTATGCCAAAGGAACTGCCCTGACATTGAGATAGAGAGCTTGATCAACAATCGTCGTAAGTAAAGAAGGCGCAAACGAGCTAAAAGTCCTTGTAATACCGTAGTGATTAACATTCCCAAAATTAGGGGACGAAGCCATTCGTAGCGGTTTTCTATCAGCAAATCATCCGTAAAAACTTGAGTAAAAGCAGGTATCGCTAGACGTGGGATCGTTAGCAACAATCCAGCTAATAGACAAAACAAGAGGGCTTGCCGAGAGGTTTTTAAGCGAGATGTTAAGGTTTCGACAATATTCTTTTTTTTGCCTCCCTTCTTAAATTGTGCCCCTGGCTGCATCACCAAGACCACACCTGTATAACCCGAATCAAATTCTTCGGCGGAGATAGTTCTCGGTCCGACCGCTGGATCGTTAAGATAGACTTTATCGCCTTGTATTCCTTCAACAACCAGAAAGTGATCGAACTGCCAAAAGACAATATAGGGAGGTTGTAATTCTTTAACCGAGTCGAGAGATTTTCTAAACCCTTTGGCTTCTAACCCATACAGTCGGGCTGCTTTGAGGACGTTAGAGGCTTTAGTGCCATCTCGAGATACACCGCATTCTCGACGCAGTTCGGTTAAAGGAACGATTTTGCCATAATAACCTAGAATAATCCCCAATGCTGCCGCTCCACATTCAACGGCTTCCATTTGTAACAGGGTGGGGGTACGGACACGATGCTGCTTATGATATCCTAACAATTGAGCCTTCAACTTGCTGATCATCTTTTTATTTAATTAAGACCTGTCAAAGAACGGAGAATCGGAATAACATAGCTGATCGGTCTTCTTTCTCCCACTTGAATCTGGATTTGTGCGGTTGTCCCACCCGATAGTTCAAGAACAGGACCTTTTGATGAAGACCACTTGTAGCCATTGTTAATGTTGTTTGAATCCCTTTCAAGCTCAGCAATCACTTGAATGCGGGGTTGCTGCCCGCTCAAGCTCTGAGCTAATTCAGGATTGCCGACTATAGTAGCGATATCCTCAGTTGTTACGGAAAAAGGGGAAACTTCAGTCACTTTTCCCAAAATTCCCCCATAACGTTCCCGTTTAATCATACTGGGTGTTATTTGAACTTGCATACCCTTCTGAATTTGTTTGCCATCTTTATCGGGAAAATAGGCAATACCGACTAAAGAGCTATCCGGTTTTTTAGTGGCAAGGGAAGCAATCCTGCTGCCTGCATTTATCACCTGACCGCTAACAATATTTACTTCTAATACTTTTCCTTCGTAGGGACTCAAAATTTCACTTTTATCTAAGATGGATTTTTGCAGTTCAGCAATACCTCGCTTCACTTCAGCAATATTGTTGGTTTTATCGATTAATGATTCTTTTTCCTGTTGATTAAGTTTGGCTTCTTCAACTTGAATTCCCTGGATTTTTATTTTGAAATCATCGATCATATTAAGACTTTGTCGATACTCACGTTCCACATTAAGTATTTTTACATCCGTATCTTTGATTTGATTTTCTAGATCCCTAACGCGATCACGATTTTGTAGTTTTTTCTCTTGGGTATTCGCCCGATCTAATCTAATTTGTTTCAATTGAGTTTCTATTTCCGATTTTTGAGTGAGAGAGCTATAATAATCTCTTTCTGCTGTTAGGTATACATCCTCGGTAATTAAATTTTTATCTAAAAGATTTTTGATATTCACACTTCTTTGCTTTAGCTTAGGTAGCAATTCTTCATATTGTTGAATTTGACTTTTCAAACTATTCTCTTTGGCTTGGATAGCTTGAAAAGTTTTTTCTTCAACGTCTTGGGCTATTTTGGGGAATTCATCTAAGACGTTTTGGTAGTTTTTTCTCAGATTAACTAAAGAGTCAAGATTTTTTTGGCGCAAATCTAGGGAAATTTTCTCTCTTTGTAAGCTCCGCTCTAAATTCATTCTCTGTGCAATTAGATTTTGTTTTTCTAGAGCAATTCGCTCTTTTTGTAACTCAATTGTCTGTCGGTTTTGTCCTTGCAGTTGAGCCAGTTTTTCTTGTTGTTGCTGAAGTTGTTTCTTGAGAGCAGATTGATCGACTGTTGCAATTATTTGATTTTTCTTAAGGATGGAATTGGGTTTAATATATATTTCTAAAACTTGACCTTGGGTTGAAGACTGTAGCTGAACTACTCGTCGGGGTTGAATTAATACTCCTGTACCACTAATGTTAATGGGAATTTTTCCTAAAATGCTCCAGATTAATGTAGCCACTGTCAAGGCTCCTATCGTTGTTAAAGATAACCAAGCTCTAGGATTAACCACTTCCATGAGTTCGTCAAGTCGCTCTGGAGATGAGAGTTTTTCTAGAGATTCCTTACGAAATAAACTGTCCTTTGGCTCTGGCATAATCATGTCCTAAACATAAATTGTGAGGAAATACTAATTAACTTCTAAATCTAATTTGCTTTTAACTTTAATCGTTTTAGCATCCAATCAAGTCTCGCACCCCCTAATGTGAGATTATCCATAGTAGCTACATCGATCTCATCTTCATATACTTTATCCTCTGATAGGCTTTGCCCGATTTTATACTCAGTTCTGCCATAGCCTAATCGACTGCTCAGGTTTTGTAACCTCTGGGATAAAAGCATAACAACAACTCGATAGAAGCGGGCTGCCATTGCCACATCTTGTTCTAATTTGAGCAGAAATTTTTGTCGAGGTATTTTTAAAACGGTACAATCTTCTAAAGCTACATAGGTTAAAAAAGAAAGAGGTGTGTCAACAATCGCCAACTCTCCCACGATCTCGCCTTTGGCTATCTGTGCAATTTCTCGTTGCGGCAGTTCATGGGTTTCTTGTTCATTCTCAAGGGATGCAAAAATACTACTCAAAGGGTTTTTTCTTTCTTCAGAAACCAATACAGAAATCGTTCCTTGCATGATAACATAGAGGTTTTCTACGGGCCGTGCATCCGAAATTATAATTTCACCAGTTTTAAATTCTTCTAATTGACCTGAAGAGACCATCCAGTCAACATCACTATCACTAAGTTCCCCAAAAATCAGAGGGACATCTTGTAAGGGAGGAATTTGTCCCATTTTATGAGTCAAAAAAAGTTGAACTAGGTAATTAAAATGGTCTAGAAGCAATATAGCATTAGCGCGATAAAACCGTGAGGCAAAACCTAGATCTTGCTCTAGTTTGTCTCGTAATTGCTCAGCAGGTACGACCAAGACCAAGACGTTATCGAGGGATTTGACGGTAGTAATTGAGGGGCTAGTTTCAGAAAAAGATATTTCTCCAAACATTTCTCCCGGCTCAAAACGGGTAATTTCTTTCGTTGATTCTTGCTCTTCTTCCAAGGCCGCAAATATCTGGTCCATGCGATTTGGGTTTTTTGCTATTGTAGCTACAAGAACTCCTTGAAGAATGATATAAAAGTTATTAACCGGATGATGTTGCTCAACCAATACAGTTTGCGCTGGAATTTGCTGGCGATCTCCGTGGGTTTTCAGCCATTGAAAATCACTATTATTTAATTGTTGGAGCAGTACGTTTTTCATTGTAACTCAACCATTAACACTCATTTTACTCTAGCATATCTTTATTTTGTCGACAACTAGCGATTAAATCCCTACTCCTACCTCTGGGATTTCCTCCATAGCTCTATTCAGGAGTCCCATGGCCTGAGTTGAAGCTAATTCCTCAAGTCGAAGGCTGGTCAAAGCGTACAACAGTGCGGTTTCTTGTCGTGAATTCCTTGGCTGTTTTATGTATTGCTGCTCAAATCGGGCTAGATTTTCTGCGGCTGTTTTAAGTAATTTCTGTAAAATTTTAAACGCTCCTGGGGATAAAGCTGGATTCACTGTGAGTCCTAATTGCTGAGCACTTACGTTGAGAGATTAGGGAAGACTGATATTGAGAGAAACTCAATTAGAAAGAGTTGACGACCTGCCAGTCATCATTCATTAACTCAAACAATAAGCAAGCAATCTCCTTATCTGTTCACTTTTCTTAAAATCAATTAATAGAACAGTTCTATAATTCTCACTGTGGTTCCAAGCTTCATGCTCAACAGTATCGTCAAAAACTAAGCACTTACCTTCTCCCCACGTTCTCGTTTCCTTTCCCACCCTAATGCCACAGTTTTCTGGAACTATTAAACCTAAGTGGCAACGAAGTACTGCTTGGGAGTAGCCTAGATGCGGAACAACAGATGTTCCTGGTGCTAATCTGGAGAATCCTGCTGTAGTCATGCCCGGAATAGCTTCTATCAATCTTGTTGTTGCTGGACACAGCCGACAGTTATCAACCATTTTCTCTTGAAAAGCATAAAGTCCAAAAACCTGCCAACCTTGATTATATAGAAACTTCTCTTTCCAGTCAATGAAGTGCTTTTCCTGAAGCTGGTCTAATTCCTGTTTGATCAAAATCCAATTTTTTTCTAGCTTATTTGTGAACGGAAATTCAGAGGTCATGTAGAACATCTTTAGATTAGTGCCTCATTTAGAATATATACATAAGGTAACCGTTCAGGGGGGGGGGGTGTCAAGCAGCCAGTGGCATTGACTCTGTGGAAGGACTCTCCTAGAACAGCAGAGAAGGAGAAGCACTGCCTTTCCTAGAGGCGCAAATCGCTTCGGTCATGAATTTCCTGACATTTGGGAGTTCTGGGGAGTTCCTGTTGACTTTCTCCTCTAGTCCCTATTTTGATAGATTACCAGATTTCGTCCCCCCCCCTGAACGGTTACCCTACCTCTGGGATTTCCTCCATAGCTCTATTCAGGAGTCCCATAGCCTGAGTTGAAGCTAATTCCTCAAGTCGAAGGCTGGTCAAAGCGTATAAAAAAGCGGTTTCTTGCACGGAATTCCTTGGCGGTTTTATGTATTGCTGCTCAAATCGGGCTAGATTTTCTGCGGCTGTTTTAAGTAATTTCTGTAAAATTTTCAACGCTCCTGGGGATAAAGCTGGATTCCCTTTATAGTTTTCTAGTCTACCGCCTGAACGATATGTAGGAAAGGATTCTAATCCGAGAAAATGCAAAAACCAATCGACCTTGTAATATCCTAGAGCCGCCACGATGCCACGATAATCTGCGATTAATTCATCATATAGATTATTCTGCATTGAATCAAACCACCGCCGCGTAATATAATGAGTACATTCATGTTCTAAGCGAATTTTCAAGGATAGTTCTAGCCATTGACTTTCGGTGAGTCCTAATTGCTCGGCTCTTACATTGCTATAGTTGCCTGTACTTAAGATAATGAATCGATCTTGATACAATTCTTTTTTGAGAATAAGGTGTTGGAATTCCAACTGCCAATCGGCCTCATCACAACGGTTTGGATTGCGATCTATCCATTGTGCTTTATACTGGCGTATTCTCTCCCAGTTATTATAGTTTCCCACTGTACAAGCTCCCATTGAATCGGGTATGAGATAGGGTTCATTGCGTTTTGTCAGTGCTTGAACTAAAGTTATAAAATCAGCGCGATCGCCAGCAATAATGACAGGAATCAACCCCGCTAGGGTTTCATGAACGATCAGGGATAATTGCTCTGGTTGTTTAAAAGTTAAGCCCGTTTTTAACGACATCCCTTCTTCTGACTTGCCTTGCAGGGTAGCTTGGCGATAATCTGGCGTTTGACTGATGCCTTGCTTAATGGGAAACTGAAACTGGACTAAATGAGCTTTAAGAGAGGCATACACGCCAATTTGCTGAGATTCTGCCATATATTGTAACCAAACCTGTATGTGGGGTTCGGGTTCTTTGGGCAAAGTTTTCCGATAATAAGCATGATTAAATTTATTTTGATTGTAAGCCAGCAATTCTTGAATTTCCTCGACACTAGCTCCATAGTCAGCTAACACCCTGCCAGAGAATTCTAAAGAATTCATCGATAGTTGTGGCGATCGTCTCTCACTCATAAAAATTTTTCCTTATTTTAGCCATAGGTTAATTATCCCCTAAGTGCAGGACGAAAAGCTTGAAAAGTAGGCAGGAGTAAGGTTTTATAAGAAATAGCACTAATCTCGAAAATCCTCTGAACTGGTATAGCGATCTAAAGCAGGCTCTCTAAACCCATCTAGGGGTACTGCCTGTGTCCTGGGAGCATCTCATTTATGCAAGTGAGTAATTATACTTATCCCTAAAACTGTTTTCTAGCAAGGCTTTCAAAATAGCTTGACATAAAACCTGATTTAGGGGTTACAAAGGTGAGATGCTCCCTGTGTCCTCGGCAGGGGATGGTGCTGGAATTTCCTTTCTCGCAGTGTTTTTACTCGCATTGTTCAAAGCCAAAACCGTCAATCTTAGCGATTTAGCAGTGGGATTTGGGGGGAAAGCTATCAAAGAGTCTAACTATCAAAGATTACCGCGTTTTTCCCCAAATTTCGCTTCTGAAATCTCTAAAATTATTGTCGGTTGGCTAAATCTCCCTCAGCCCCAGATGCTTAGTCTTGTTGGTAGATGATCGAAAAAACGGGAAACTCTGATCAGGTTAGAGTATGCGTTTCCTTGAAGAGATGCCAAAAACTTTTCCCGCCGCCGAGATTTGTTGTTTGTGTGCCGACTGGGATTTTGTCGGTAAAGCTTGGTTACGTTATCTTCTCCTAGACCTGACCTACCTTTCCGAATCGAGATTCGGGCTACCGACAAGATTGAGCGGGGTGAAAAAACCTTGGCGGACAAAGTAGTTTTTACTCACTTGACAAAGGGAAAATCCTAACAACTCAAAGGAGATTGTCGAATTTGGGTTAATCCTTTTTGCTTAGGTTTTGACCATCCTCGTCATCTGATTCTCAACGCTTCTTTGCCTAATCATCGAGATTTTTTTCATTCCCTACAATTTTTGTTCTGCATTTAGAATTATAAAATGCTAAACACACTCCATTATAAAGGGTTTGAGATCGCAGGCATCATTCATGTGATAGTCAGAATCTTGTTGCTCTATTTGTTCTGCTATCTGTTTTAACACTAGAGAAATTGGGTGGTTTGGGTATTTCAGAATAAAAAGACCTTTGCTTGCCAGTCGGAGCATATCACAAGTGTCAGGGATCATCCCTATAATAGGTGCCTTATGAGTAGATTCGATTTTTCGACGAAGTTCGCCAAAATCATAGCTGTCTACAATTTTGTTAACAACTAGAAATAACTTCGGAACTTTAAGACGACTGGCCACATCTAGGGTGACAGCAGTACCTCGCATATCTTGCTCATCAGGGGTAAGAAAAAGTAAAACAATATTGGAAATCGTTAAAGATAGCAAAGTTTCTCTATTGATACCAGGATGGGTGTCCAGAAACAAATAGTCAAGCTTCAGTAATTGAATTAATTCTTCTATACCTTCCAATAACAACTCTGTATTAAATCCCTGCCGTAAAATCCGAGAAATATCGCTCACTTGGATACTTGCAGGAATCATATAAATTAGACTATTTTCTGTTTGTTGTTCTCCTAGCACCGAGGTGACATCGTAAGCAGATTCATTGATTTTACATTTCTGCCAAAGAAAGTCATTTAGGGTGTATTTGATATGCTTGTCTTGTATTTCGAAGAGGATATGAATTCCAGGAGAGGGGAGATCTGTATCGACAATCGCAACCCGTTTCCCCTGACAGGCAAGAATGGCGGCGATATTAGCTGTAGCGTTGGACTTACCCGTACCACCTCGATACGAGTGAATAGAAATGATTTTAGACATAATATTCAGGGTGAGAAAGGTATCTCGAAAAATTGATAGCCCAGACGTTATATAGCGCTTTTCACGTTACTGAGGTATTGACAAGTTTTGCCAACAAAGGGTTTAAGTTACTTGCCCATACCTCCTTCTCATGAAAACTGCTATAATCATACAATGAGTAAGAACAAAGAGGCAAGCAAACGGGAGCATCTCAAACTTGCCGGACAAATGGACTACCTAATGATCGCAGGATTGATAGTGACTGCCAATATAGTTTCTGATGCAGAAATGTTGAATCAGTACATAAAACTTTACATACAAGCTGATGAGAACAGGTGTTCGCTTAGAGAGATTAAATTGGCTCTTCGTTACCCTTTATGCTAAATCAACATACAAGATGCCAAGATAACATACTTCTAACCCAAAAATTCCGAAAGTTTCTAAAGCCATAGCCTCTCCGTTTTATTAGTTTAAGT
>NZ_SFBZ01000134.1:0-14598 GCF_007095495.1 Microcystis sp. M_QC_C_20170808_M9Col
TCAATAGCGTGAGTTTTAGCAGCGATGGCAAGACTTTAGCGACCGGTAGTGATGACAAGACAATCAAACTGTGGAATGTTCAGACAGGTCAAGAAATCCGCACTCTCACTGGGCATAATGGTATTGTCAATAGCGTAAGTTTTAGCAGCGACGGTAAGACTTTAGCGACGGGTAGTGATGACAAGACAATCAAACTATGGAATGTTCAGACAGGAAAAGAAATCCGTACTCTCTCTGGGCATAATAGAGGTGTCACTAGCGTGAGTTTTAGTAGCGACGGTAAAACTTTAGCGACCGGTGGCTGGGATAATACTGTCAAACTGTGGAATGTAGAGACAAGAAAAGAAATCCGCACTCTCTCTGGGCATAATGGTATTGTCTTTAGCGTGAGTTTTAGTAGCGACGGTAAAACTTTAGCGACCGGTAGTGATGACAACACAATCAAACTGTGGAATGTGGAGACAGGAAAAGAAATCCGCTCTCTCTCTCTTTTTGATAATAGCAGTTTCAGAAGCGTAAGTTTTAGCATCGACGGTAATATCTTAGCAACCGGTGGTAGGTGGAAGACCACAATCAAACTGTGGAATATAGAGACGGGTCAAGAAATCCGCACTCTTACTGGGCATAATGGCGGTGTCTATAGCGTGAGTTTTAGCAGCGACGGTAAGACTTTAGCGACCGGTAGTGATGACAAGACAATCAAACTATGGAATGTTCAGACAGGAAAAGAAATCCGCACTCTCTCTGGGCATAATAGAGGTGTCACTAGCGTGAGTTTTAGTAGCAACGGTAAAACTTTAGCGACCGGTGGCTGGGATAATACTGTCAAACTGTGGAATGTAGAGACAAGAAAAGAAATCCGCACTCTCTCTGGGCATAATGGCGGTGTCTATAGCGTGAGTTTTAGCAGCGACGGTAAGACTTTAGCTTCTGATAGTAGTGACAACACAATCAAACTGTGGAATGTAGAGACAGGGAAAGAAATCCGCACTCTCTCTGGGCATAATGATATTGTTAGAAGCGTGAGTTTTAGCCCTGACGGTAAGACTTTAGCGACTGGTAGTGGTAACTTTTTATCTAGTAGTGACAACACTATCAAACTCTGGAATGTAGAAACAGGCAAGGAAATCCGCACCCTCAAGGGGCATGATAGCGCTGTCATAAGCGTTAGTTTTAGTCCCGACGGCAAGACTTTGGTGAGCGGTAGTAATGACAGCACCATCAAACTCTGGAATGTAGAAACAGGCCAAGAAATCCGCACCCTCAAGGGGCATGATATCTCTGTCAATAGCGTTAATTTTAGTCCCGACGGCAAGACTTTGGTGAGCGGTAGTCATGACAAGACTATCAAACTCTGGAATGTAGAAACAGGCAAAGAAATCCGCACCCTCAAGGGGCATGATAGCTATGTCTATAGCGTTAATTTTAGTCCCGACGGCAAGACATTGGTGAGCGGTAGTGCTGACAACACTATCAAACTCTGGAATGGGTCAACAGGCCAAGAAATCCGCACCCTCAAGGGGCATGATGGCTATGTCTCAAGCGTTAATTTTAGTCCCGACGGCAAGACTTTAGTGAGCGGTAGTGAGGACAACACAATTAAACTGTGGAATGGAAACAATGGCTGGGATTTAGATGCTTTAATGGGGCGTAGTTGCGATTGGGTGCGGGCTTATTTGCACAATCCTAATTCTGGTGTTAGGGAGGAGGATAGGCATTTGTGTGATGGGATTGGGGGTAAATCGTCAGTATCAGGATTTTGAGGATTAGAGGATTTTCAGGATGCTCAATCTTAAAAGATTGTCAGGAGTTTCCAAGTAAATAATCCAGTTAATCCTAAAATCCCGTTAATCTTGGTTTAGACTTCTTTGTGAGGATACAGAAGGATTATAGGGCGATGCAGAAGAGTTGTAGGACAATACAGAAAGATTGTAGGACAATGCAGGACTTAAACGCTTTAATGGGGCGTAGTTGCGATTGGGTGCGGGTTTATTTGCACAATCCTAATTCTGGCGTTAAGGAGGAGGATAGACATTTGTGTGATGGGATTGGTGAGGAGAAGTGATAATATAGTTACATATTATGGAGATTTAGAGAAGAAAATGATCTTACTCAATTATTGTGAAAAAGCTTTACAAAAAGCACAATACAAAAGGCTAAATGACGGTACTTGGTTTGCTGAAATAGAAGGCTTTCAAGGCGTTTGGGGAAATGGATTGACCGTTGAAGAATGCCGTCAAGACTTACTAGAAGTTCTAGAAGAATGGATCATTTTAAAATTACAAGATGGCGACCCTTTACCTATCATAGATGGATTAGAAATTAAAGTTACAACAGTTGCAGAAGTTTAGTTATGCCATCAGCAATTTCTCGCAGAAAATTAATCAGAAAATTGAAAGCTTTAGGTTACACAGGGCCTTTTTCTGGTAGTAAACATCAATTTATGAAAAAGGGTCAACATAAAATTCGCACCCCTAACCCTCATGGAAATCAAGAAATCTCTACAGATTTAGTTAAGGAAATTCTCAAACAAGCGGGTATTAGTGATGAAGAATGGGACAACAGTTAAACAGTATTGGTTATATATTTAGGATTTGATCTTTATGATTCTTTTCATATCGCTTGCGCTGAATATGCTAGAATAGACGTATTGTTAACCACCGATGACAGATTACTGAGAAAAGCCATAAAATACAGTAAATTATTGCAAGTAAAATTAGATAATCCTGTTACTTGGTTAATGGAAACTTTGCTATTACAAGGAGATGAAAACAATGACACCAATTGAGCTAAGACAAAAAGGCTATCAAGCATTAGTTAAAGAATTAGGACAAGTCGATGCTATTCGCTTTTTACAAGATACTGGATGGGGTTTTGGTGACTATACTCAAGAACGTCAACAGACCTTAAAAAATGTGACAAGAGCCGATTTTTGGCAAGATATTCAGGAGATTAGAAGTAAGCAGAATTAAATTTAATAGTGAAGGAAAATTAGTTGGCAAGGAAAAGTAGTTCACGATACGATAGACATTAGAGTCAAATAGCTAAAGAGATAACAATGGCTAAAATCTCCATTTCTTTACCCGATGAACTGGTTAATTACCTAGACCAGAAAGTAGAAGATAAAAGCATTTTCATCGCCTCAATTTTACAACAATGGCGACAACAACAAGAAGCAGAAGAACTCGCCCAAGCTTTTTTAGCAGTAGATGAACTAGAATTAGGATGGACTGACGAATGGCAAACAGCAGCGATTATCAACTCGGAAGCATTATGGCTGAAGTAAAACTGAGTTCTAAACATCTAAACTCCTTAAAAAAATTTATTGAAGACGCATTAACCGAAAGACGGCAAGAACTTCAAGAAGAAATTAAGCGCACTCAAGAACGAATAACTTTTTTTGAAAATAAGTATCAAATGCAGACACAAGAATTTCTCAGACGATTTGAAAACAATGAATTGCAGCATACCTTAGACTTTGATGAATGGATGGGAGAAGCTTGGATGCTAGAAGCTTTACTGCAAGACAAAGAAGAAATTGAGGAGATAGAATTTGTTGATTAATGACTATTTTCAAGAGATTAGACATCTCATTGAAGCTTGTCCAATAGTTCAATCTTATAACCTCATTACTGATAGTAGAAGTCTTTATGTAGGGTTTGCTGAAAAAGTACGGGCGAAGCATTCGGATAGAAAATCTCTGGTTTCACCGATAGGTTATTGCCCGAATGCTTCGCCCCTACAGGACGCGGGCCGATAATAAAAGTTTATGCTCAGAAAATTAATTAGGGCTGGCTGAAAAAGTAGGGGCGAAGCATTCGGATAGGAAATCTACGGTTTCAGCGATAGGTTATGCCCGAATGCTTCGCCCCGAAGATTGACAGAAAAGAATTTGATTCGTCGGGTTGAGAAGGATATACAGTTCGGGTTTATAATGATAAAAGTTTATGCTCAGAAAATTAATTAGGGCTGGCTGAAAAAGTAGGGGCGAAGCATTCGGATAGGAAATCTACGGTTTCAGCGATAGGTTATGCCCGAATGCTTCGCCAATCTTGCACCTGTTTCGCAAAATAGGCCCCTAAAACCCTTACCTCGTCTATATTTCACATTTATTCAGCAAGCCCTAATTACACTCTTTTAAAAAGTTTCTTTATTTCGACAGTAGCCGTCAGTATCTCCCGTAATTGTAGCGTTTAGAAATGCCTAATCTTAACCAATTAATAAAGCGAGAAAGTATGAGCAACCCTTCTCGCTTTATTATAACTAAACCAACGCCTCCACAGCCTGCGGAACTACTGCCGTCTCAGTTGTGGTATTTTCCCCTAGGTAAATTCCCAAAGAACGGGCTGTTTTGACGATAAAACCATCAGGATCCACGGGATAGGCACAGCGATGCTCTTGATGACATTGTTTGATAATTTTGATCACCGGTTTCAGGGGCAAACTACGCACTTGTCCCCCGCGCCAAATCACCACGCGATCGAGTTTTCCCTGTTCAATTAATTCTACGGCCTTAATGCCGAAAGCCGTGGCTAACAGTCGGTCCATGGCCAAAGGAGGACGACTTCTTTGCAGGTGTCCCAAAGACATGGCCCGCACATCCATGGAATTGAGATAACAGAAGACGGGATCGGTAACGCACAAAGAGCGAGTTTTGTCAAATATTAATTTTTCTAAATAATCGGCAATATACTTCTCTTTTTGGTTATCTTCGTTCTTAACACCCTCAGAAATCACAATGAGAGCGAATTTACGACCTTGAGCGCGTAATTGTGCCAAATGACGACAACAACCGTCGATAATTTCGGGAGTGAGAGCCGGGGTTAATTCGGGAATAAAAATCGCATCAGCCCCCCCGGCAATTCCGGCATGAAGGGCTAGATGACCGGCATCTCTACCCATCACCTGCACAATCATCACCCTTTCGTGACTAGCGGCGGTAAAGGTGAGATCATACAAAGCTTGAGTGACGATATCGACGGCAGTGGTAAAACCGACTGCCCATTCCGTATAGGGAACGTCATTATCGATGGTTTTGGGAACCGCGATAATATTCCAATTGCCTTTCTGGGCGAGATCGTAGATGATATCGATGCTCCCATCGCCCCCGACGACGATCAGGGCATCTAATCCCAGCATTTCGTATCCTTGCAGGATTTTCGTGGCAATTTCTGGGTTTTCGGGATGTCCTTTGCTCAAAGAACCCAAGACACTACCACTAAGAAACTGCAAAACGTCTAATCCTTTCAAGACCCCGGGTAGGTTATAGCCATGCTGAGTCAGGATCAAATCTTCGGGGTGATATTTTCCCTCGGCAATCTGCATAAAACCGTCGGTCCCGTAGGGAATGCCGTACACATCCCAACCCTTGAGTTTTGATGATTTCACCACGGCACGAATTACCGCATTTAACCCCGGGCAATCGCCACCACTGGTCAGAATGCCGATTTTTTTCTTTTGATTCTCGTTCATGGTTATATCCTCCAGGATTTTTTTTTCTTTGTCGGGAGTCGGGTGGGTGTTAGGGTTTTAGGGTTTTGGGGTTTTGGGGTTTTGGGGTTTTAGGGTTTTAGTTGAAATTCCCCATTCCCCCATTCCCCCATTTCCCCATTTCCCCATTTCCCCATTTCCCCATTCCCCCATTCCCACTTTCCACTTTTATTTACTGGTGGTTTGAAAACGTTTCCAAACAGGTTCGTAACTTTGCAGAGCTTTCATATACTGTACCCGTTCAAAAGCGGTCGGATCTGGGCAATTCATTTGACTCATACTGCCAATTAACTGCTCGATCGATTCGTATTCATTTTCTTCCAACCAATGCAATAAACCCTGTTCGATCTTGGTAATTTCCTCCAAACCGTGGCGTAATAAAACACTAACTAACATGGTCGCTTTTGCCCCCACCATCATCATTTTGATCACGTCGATGGCGTTATGAATACCACTGGTAGCGGCAAAATCCGTCGGTACACGACCGTAAAGCATGGCAATCCAGCGCAGGGGTAAACGCATTGCTTGGGGATTACTGAGGATAATATTAGGGTGAACATCTAAGGTTTCTAAGTCGATATCCGGCTGATAGAAACGGTTAAATAATACCAACCCATCGGCCCCCGCTTCCGCTAATTGTTTAGCCATATTGGCCGTATTGCTAAAGTAGGGACTTAACTTCATCGAGACGGGAATCGATACCTCCGATTTGACAATTTTGAGGATATCAATATAGTTTTGTTCGACGTGATTTCCGGTTAATTCCAGGTCGTTGGGAACATAATAAACATTCAACTCCAAAGCATCAGCGCCCGCTTGTTGAATTTGAATGGCATACTCCAACCATCCCCCAGAGGTCTCACCGTTGAGACTGGCAATAATGGGAATATCGACCATTTCTTTGGCTTTGCGAATATGGTTGAGATATTCGTCGGAACCAACGTGAAAAACCTCCGGTTCGGGAAAATAAGTCAAAGCTTCCGCAAAACTCTCGGCTCCGTGGGTAAAATGATGGTGTAGAGCCAGTCTTTCCTGTTTAATCTGCTCCTCGAAAAAGGAGTGTAAAACCACGGCAGCGGCCCCAAAGTCTTCCATTCTCTTGATATTGTCGATATCCTCGCTCAAGGGTGCGGCCGCACCGATGACTAGCGGCGATCGCAATTGTAAACCCATGTAGGTAGTGTGTAGATTCATAACTATTCGTTGCTCCCTGTACCTTTTGCTGCTAAATACTGATACATTTGCCAGCGCGTATCCACATCTGCTTGTGCTTCTTTGAGCAGACGTTTAGCTTCCTCCGGCTTACTGGTGGCCAACATCTTAAAGCGATTCTCCGAGTAGAGAGTTTGCGCTACGGTAAGCTTAGGCGCACGGCTGTCCAATTGTAGGGGATTTTTGCCTTCTTTAGCTAAATCGGGATGATAACGGTACATTAACCAGCGACCGCTTTCCACCACTTCTTTTTGATGGTTCATGGCGGTGGTCATGTTGATCCCGTGAGCAATACAGTGAGAATAGGCGATAATTAACGATGGCCCGTTGTAAGCTTCCGCTTCTAGGAAAGCTTTGATAGTTTGCTCGTTTCTTGCCCCCATAGCCACGCTGGCCACATAGACGTTACCGTAGGTCATGGCCATTAAACCGAGGTCTTTTTTCGGTCCTGGTTTGCCACCAGAAGCAAATTTAGCTACGGCGGCGCGAGGAGTAGCTTTCGAGGCCTGGCCGCCCGTATTCGAGTAAACTTCCGTATCCATGACCAAAATATTCACATTGCGACCACTGGCTAAAACGTGATCTAAGCCACCATAACCGATGTCGTAGGCCCAACCGTCACCCCCGACAATCCAGACGCTTTTCTTGACCAGATAATCGGCCACGGATAACAACATTTTCACCTGCGTGGTCGGGGTTAATTCCCCTAAACGGGATTTTAAGGCCTCTACCCGATGCCGTTGTTCGTAAATTTCCGCTTCATCGACTTGGTGACAATTGAGAATATCTGCCGCTAGACTTTCTCCGATTTCACTAGCGAGGGTTCCTAAGAGTTCTGCGGCAAATTCTGCCTGTTTATCGATGGAAACTCGGAATCCTAAGCCAAATTCGGCATTATCTTCAAAGAGGGAATTCGACCAGGCCGGACCGCGACCTTCGGCGTTAACTGCCCAGGGCGTTGTCGGTAAATTACCTCCGTAGATAGATGAACAACCGGTGGCATTAGCCACTATCATGCGATCGCCAAATAGCTGACTGACTAATTTAACGTAGGGAGTCTCACCACAACCGGCACAAGCACCGGAAAACTCAAAGAGAGGTTCCTGCATTTGCTGATGGTTAATTTTATTGAGATTTAGGCTTAATCGGTCTGGATTAGGCAAATTAAGGAAGAAATCCCAGTTAACTCGTTCCTGTTCCCGCAGGGGCAATTGGGGAGCCATATTAATCGCTCTTAGACGTGGTTGCGATTTGTTTTTAGCGGGGCAAACATCAACACAGAGACCGCAACCGGTACAATCTTCGGCGGCCACTTGGATGGTGAATTTTAGCCCTTTCCAGTCGTGATCCTTGGCATTCGCGACTTTAAAGGTTTCCGGGGCCGTGGCTAATTCGGCCTCATCATAAACTTTCGAGCGAATAACGGCGTGGGGACAAACGAGAACGCATTTACCGCACTGAACACAGACATCCGCATCCCAAACGGGGATTTCTTGGGCAATATTGCGTTTTTCCCATTGGCTAGTGGCGGTGGGGTAAGTACCATCGTTGGGAAGGGAGCTAACGGGCAATTCATCCCCGTGACGGGCGATAATTTTGCCGAGGACTTCTCGGACGAAAGCGGGTGCAGTGTCGGGAATTGGTGGTCTTAATTCAAAAGCTTCAGGGGTGACAGTGGCGGGAATTGGGACTTGATAGAGGTGTTCTAGGGCAGAATCCACAGCTTTGATGTTCATCTGCACGATTTCTTCGCCTTTCTTGCCGTAGGTCTTGCGGATGGCTTTTTTGATTTGTGCGATCGCATCTTCCCGCGACAAAACCCCCGCTAGGGCAAAGAAACACACCTGCATCACGGTATTAATCCGACTGCCCATCCCCGCTTCTTTGGCTACTTGAGTCGCATTAATCGTATAAACTTGCAGATTTTTATCGATGATAGTTTGCTGGAGATGGCGGGGTAAGTGACTAAACACCTCCTCCGGTGGATAGGGACTATTGAGGAGAAAAATTGAGTTCGATTTAGCGGTTTCTAGCAGATCAAATTGTTCGACAAATTCCCACTGATGACAGGCGATAAAGTTAGCATCGGTGATTAAATAGGTAGAGCGAATCGGATGGGGGCCAAAGCGTAGGTGAGAAACGGTGACAGACCCAGATTTTTTGGAATCATAGACGAAATAACCCTGGGCATAATTATCAGTATCTTCACCGATAATTTTAATTGAATTTTTGTTAGCTCCCACCGTACCATCGGAACCTAAACCGTAGAAAACCGCCCGCACTACTTCGTCCGGTTCGGTGGAAAAACTGCGGTCATATTCCAGACTGGAAAAGGTAAGATCGTCAACGATACCAATAGTGAAGTGATTTTTCGGTTTGTCGAGACTTAAGTTATCAAATATACCGGCAATCATGGCTGGAGTAAATTCTTTGGAAGATAAACCGTAGCGTCCTCCCACAATTTTCGGCAGCTTGCCTTCGTACTCTTCCATAAAGGCATTTACCACGTCTAAATATAGCGGATCGCCCCCGGCACCGGGTTCTTTACAGCGATCTAAAACGGCTATTTTTTTCACTGTAGTGGGCAAAGCTGCCAGTAATTTGTCGGCGGCAAAGGGACGATAAAGACGAACTTTTAAGACCCCAACTTTAGCCCCATTTTGATTGAGATAATCCACGGTTTCATGGACGGTTTCCCCTCCCGATCCCATTAACATAATCACTCTTTCGGCATCGGGCGCACCGTGGTATTCATAGAGATGGTATTGCCGTCCTGTTAATTGGGCAAAACGATCCATAATTTTTTGAGTGATATCGGGACAAGCATGATAGAAAGGATTGACGCTTTCCCTTGCCTGGAAATAAACATCGGGATTTTGTGCCGTGCCTCGTAAAACCGGTCGATCGGGAGTTAAAGCTCTTTGACGATGGGCAATAATTAGGTCTTCATCGATCAGTTCTTTGAGAGTTTCATCGCTAATTAATTCGACTTTTTGCACCTCATGACTGGTACGAAAACCATCAAAAAAGTGCAGAAAAGGAATCCTGGTTTCTAGGGTGGTAGCCGTGGCAATAGCCGCCAGATCTTGAGCTTCTTGAACGGAATTAGCCGCTAACATAGCCCAACCCGTACTTCTGGCAGACATGACATCACTATGATCCCCAAAAATTGACAACCCTTGGGCTGCTAAAGCACGGGCCGCCACATGAACCACTGAAGAGGTTAATTCCCCCGCAATTTTGTAGAAGTTGGGGAGCATTAATAATAATCCCTGCGAGGAAGTGAAAGTGGTAGTTAAAGAGCCTGTTTGTAGCGCTCCGTGCAGGGTTCCCGCTGCCCCACCTTCGCTCTGCATTTCGATTACGGAAGGGATGGTTCCCCAGAGATTAGCTCTGCGTTCGGCTGCCCAACTATCGGACCATTCACCCATAGGCGAGGAGGGAGTGATAGGATAAATAGCGATTACTTCACTGAGACGATAGGCAACGCGTGCAACAGCTTCGTTACCGTCTATGGTTGCATAGGTTTTTTTGGTCATGTGTTCCCCTTAGTTTTTACGATATTTGTCGGGATTTTAAGTTTTTTTACGGCTCAATTTCGCACTAAATATCCTCTCGTTTCCCTGACAACCGAAGGATTTTCTTTGAGCGTCGCTTTTGACTCCCTATCTACTATTGGACGCTTACGGCAGACAGGCTTAAGTAGAGCGATTTTTCTGTCTCCACCTCGATCATTATCCAGATTCTTGGCTTTCTAGCAATTCGTTATTTTTTCTTAATACGCTGCTGAGTTTGCCAGCAACCGACCCTGGGGTTAATTAATATTGAGAATTGAGATAAAAATTAATGATACTTTTAAAAAAAAAGTGCTAGGTCAGAAGATAAGCTGTTGACTATCTAAATTACTCGTTAAGACTGTCTATGAGCAGGGAGAAGGAATTATGAATTATTAATTAGGGTTTGCGGCAAAAAGTTTTTCGGTGGGGGCAGGGTGTGGGGTGTAGGGTGTGGGGTGTCGGAAGAATAAATAGAAATAATCCCCTGTCTCCTGTCTCGGAGTCTCCTGTCTCGGAGTCTCCTAACCAACCACGACAATTTTTGATTTTTGCCAGAGATCTAATAACCAGTTGATTTAGTCAGCCGATGAAGTTAAGATGTACTAGGTTAAACACAAATGAACTAAAGTACAAATTATCTTAACCCAAGCATAGGAAAATAGATCATGACTAACCTCGAATCCCTTACTCAAGCGCAACAGGAGTTGTACGACTGGCTAATTGAGTATATTCGCACTACTCAACACGCCCCTTCCATCCGGCAAATGATGCGAGCAATGAATTTACGCTCTCCCGCACCGATTCAAAGCCGTTTAGAACGTTTACGCGCCAAAGGCTATATTGATTGGACAGAAGGAAAAGCACGCACCCTGCGGATTCTCAAACAACCAGTGCAAGGTTTACCGGTTCTAGGTGCGATCGCTGCTGGTGGTTTAGTGGAACCCTTCACCGATGTGGAAGAAAAACTCGATCTTTCTAACCTGTTGCAACGCAGTCAAGACTGTTATGCTCTGCGGGTTTCCGGAGACAGTATGATCGAGGATCATATTGCCGATGGGGATCTGGTGATTATGCGTTCTCTCACGGGTAATGAAGCGGTGTCCAATGGGGAAATCGTCGCCGCTAGAGTCGAAGGCCACGGTACTACTTTAAAACGTTTCTACCAAGAAGGAGAAATCATCACTCTCCAACCCTCTAATCAAAAATATCAACCAATTACAGCCAATACCGAACAAGTACAAGTACAAGGGGTTTTGGTTGGTGTTTGGCGCGGTTATTAGCTAAAACTGGGGCGCACTTAAGCGCCCCGATAATTTTTCCTCTCCTTGGCTCCTGGAAAAGAATCGGGTTGGCAAACTAGGATAATATAAGGGTTTCAGCCTATCCCGAACTCAGGTGTCTTAACTTTTATGCCCAAAAAACAGAAGTATCCCCATCTCTTGGGGTCAAAATGGACGGCAAAACAAAAAACATGGGGCTGGCGACATTTTCAAGTGGTCAATCGTCAAAATCGCGGTCAATGGGTTTTTGCCGAATTAGTCGCTTCCTGCGATCCGACTGTCCGCTTCTGGATTAATGCTAAACAGTTGCAAGACGCGAATCTCTGGCAATCAGGTTGGCAAACCCTAACGGAAATGAACCAACCCGACAGCGCCGACGAGATTATTGTTAATTAAATGCAGAACAGCCTATTGCTGTTCCATAAAAGTCCGCACCGTACCATCAGAACCAAGAACTAGACGCAATTGGGGATTACCGGAGATATCGAGGGGAGACACGAAAGGTTGATTAAGCAGGGGCATATTAGTGCGATCGAGATAGATTTTCGCCGCCTGTCCCAAGGGAATAATCTGTTTTAGGGAACCATCCTGATTTAAGACCAAACGGTACTCTAGAGTATGCTTGAGACTTTCCGGCGGTTGCCAACGGGATTGAAAATATTCTCTGGTTTCTGCCACTTGGGGAATTGTATCTAGTAAATTCGTCTCTGGGGCTTTAGCAGTGCTTGTGGGCGGTTTGGGGTCTAAATTGACATTTTCGGGGTTAATAGGGCTTATAGGCGGTAAATTGGGCAATTTTGGCGGTGCTGGAGTCGGATTCATCGTGGTGGGGGGAAGATTTGCCAGTGCATTTGTACCCTGAGCGCCAGTGACGGGGGGGGCAGTAATCGGGATTTTCTCATTATTCGGTTCAATTACGATCGCCGTGCCGCCAGGACGCGAACCTGTGACTGGTGGCGGCGGTAAAGTGGGCGGCGGAATCACCAGGGGGACGCTAGAGGGCCGAACTGGGGCTGGAACGGTTCCCACGGGTGGCGGTGGCGGTAAAGGGGTTTTATTGCCCAAATTTGCCGGTAACTGCGGGTTTGGGGCGGCCGTTCCCGTGGGGGGTAAAGGCAGCGTTGGCAAGGGTTGGGGAATCTTGGCACTATTGGGATCAGTGGTTAAATCATTGTTGGCCACTTGTTGCTGTTGATAAAATGCGATCGCTATTCCCCCGATAGTTATTAGGGCTGAGGCGATTAATCCCGTCCACATCAGGGCATTTTTTCGAGTTTTCTGGCGAATTAATGGGGGTATTAGGAGGCTTTCATGGTTATATTCCCCTAAAGCATTGGCTAGATCGAATAATTGCGATGTGGTTAATTCGATCTCCTGTTTATCCCGATCGGTTAGCAGGGAACCTAAAAATAATTGATGCTGCAGAAGTCCCTGACAACGGAGAGAAGGCAAGGAGGGGAGATGGCTTTCGGGGGAACCACTAGCCACGAAAGAGAGGGTAGAAACGGGACTAGAGAGTAAATTCTGCACATAATTAGCGACAATTTCCCCTAGGAGTTGTAATTGTGTGCGATCGCCTTTGATCGTCACCTGTTTTTCCTCACTCAATCTAGGATCATCAAAGCGCAATTGAAAGTGGGCATCGTTTAAGACATTTTTACCTAGCCAAACCGCCAGAGGCGAACTATTTCCCCAAATTTCTAGGGTACAGGTGGGGGGTGTATATTTGCGAATTAGATTACTCATTTTTAGTTATCGGTGGGAATTATAAATTATGAATTATGAATTATGAACTGGGAAGCTTTTTTTCAGTGTTGCCAAAGGCACGGCGTAGCCGTCCAGTAAACAGTAAACAGTAATCGGTGAACTGAAAACTTACATCTGAAAACTTACATCTGATAACTTATATCTGATAACTGATAACTGATAACTGATAACTGATAGCCTTTTTACTTTTTACTTGCCAAAAGGTTGTGCCAGAGAAGGAGATGACTGCGGGGGCTGCTGTAGAACAATAAATCGATTAATAATTTCCAGGCTAGGGAAATCAGGCTAGAATCACTGAGATTATTTTCCGATATTTCTGGGTATTTTAAGCGAAAATTAGCGATATAATTGCCCAAAAGCGTGGTTTTGACTGGTTCTTGTCCTTGAGTTCCCACTTGTTCCAAGAGAATTACGGCGCGACGGATTAACTCTTGCTTTTTTTGGGCTAGATGACAGAGGAGGAGAACTAGAGAACGGATGTCCGCTAGGGAGAGGTTTGACTGGGGTTGCCAGTAGTGGGCAACTAGGTGATCGCTTGTATCCAGATCTAAGGCTAATTCCTGGGCTGCTTGGGTGATAGACTCGGAGTCTAAATTAGCTAGAGAGACTAAAGCTGCCAAAATCAGGTTTAAATAGCTATTAATATTCTCTAACTGCTCGTTACTGGGTGAGATAGCTAGGGGTAAATCCTCACCCGTGGAGGACTCGGCAGACTGAGGCATAGTCAAGGACATAGATAATAAGGAATTGCCAGCAGAAAAACTTGGGTTTAGGAGAAAAAATCACTGGTTCTAAAGTGTCATCGCCAATTTTGGCTCTGAAACCCCGCTCTCAAAGGACGGCTTTACTATGAAATAGTAGCGCATTTACACGATATATGCTAGAATGTGAGATATGGAGAAAGCCTATTCGTTTCGATTTTACCCCACAGCAGAACAAGAGTCGCTATTGCGGCGCACTTTGGGCTGTGTAAGATTAGTTTACAATAAAGCTCTCCATCTCAGAACACAAGCATGGTACGAAAGACAAGAAAGAGTAGGATATACTGAAACTTCTTCGATGTTGACTGAGTGGAAAAAACAAGAAGAATTAGAGTTTTTGAATGGGGTTAGCTGTGTTCCTTTACAACAAGGTTTAAGACACCTACAAACAGCTTTTACTAACTTCTTTGCCGGTCGTACTAAGTATCCTAGCTTTAAGAAAAAACATCAAGGAGGAAGTGCCGAATTTACCAAATCTGCTTTTAAATTCAAAGACAGACAAATCTATTTAGCTAAATGCACAGAACCTTT
>NZ_SFBZ01000135.1:0-4127 GCF_007095495.1 Microcystis sp. M_QC_C_20170808_M9Col
GACGTAAATATGGTGGCTCTACCACAAGACATGGGTTCCGTAAAGGAGATTTAATTTCTTCTCCCAAAGGAATTGGTTATGTTAGTGGAGATACCGAAAAACAGCTATCTGTAAGCGATACCAGTTGGAAACGATTGGGACAGATAACTGTTAGCAAGATTCAGTTAATTCGTCGTTCTAACGGTTTAATTGTTTCTCACTGACTTATGTAAAGCCGCCCTCCGTTATCGCTAAAGGGCGGGGTTTCAGACCCAGTTTTTCGATGAACAATCTTTCTTTTGGGGGAATGACCGATCCTGGTGTGGTGCGATCGGTTAATCAGGATAGTTATTATATCGACCCCGAGCGCCGCTTTTTTATCGTTGCCGATGGTATGGGGGGTCATGCGGGAGGCCAGGAAGCTAGTCAAATCGCCACTGAAACTATCCAAGCTCATCTAGAAGAACACTGGAATTCGCCCCGGGCTGCCGGGGAATTGCTGCAGGAGGCAATTACTGCCGCTAACGAGAAGATTATTGAAGATCAGCTGAAAAATCCCGAAAGACAGGACATGGGGACAACCCTAGTCATGGCTATCTTCCGAGATGATGGCTCTTGGTACACCCATATTGGTGATTCCCGTCTCTATCGCTTTCGTGAGCAAAAATTAGAACAGGTGACGGAGGATCATACTTGGATAGCTAGGGCGATAAAAATGGGCGATCTGTCCGAAGAAGATGCGAAAAACCACCCTTGGCGACACATTTTATTTCAATGTCTCGGCCGTCGCGATTTGCCCCCAGTGACGGTATCTCCCCTCGATGTGCAGTCCGGCGATAGTTTAATTCTCTGTAGTGATGGTTTGACGGAAGAAGTGTCCGACGAGGAAATTAGCGATTATTTGCAAACCGGTGCTGATTGTCAGGAAATTGTCGAAAATTTAGTGGCAGCGGCCAAAAAAGCTGGCGGTTCCGATAATATCACCGTGGTCATGGTAAGCTGTTGACTATCTAGGGTTTACGGCAAAAAGTTTCTCGTGGGGAAGTGGGGAAGTGGGGAAGTGGGGGAATTTCAACTAAAACCCTAACACCCTAACACCCCCCGCAACGCGCACGCAGTGACCACCCTATCTCCTGCCGACCGCCGATCGCCTCATCTCCACAAGCAATTTAAATTCGCGGGCAGCTTACTCGATCGCTCCTGCTTGTTGTAATAAAGAAACGATCGCCTGATGGTGATTAAACTTGGCTAACATTAAAGCGGTCATTCCCCCTTGATTTTTCTGATTTAAGTACACTTTTCCCCCGTCTAACAAAACTTTAACCGTGTCGAGACAACCGTGATAACTCGCCCACATTAAAGGGGAAGCGCCGCTAAAATCGAGTTTATTGACATCAGCACCGATATCGATTAACCGGCGCACCAGTTGACTATTATTGCCCTCACAAGCTTTCATGAGGACGGTTTTGCCATCGGGATAAACGGCGTTGGGATTAGCCCCGTAGTCGAGGAGATAACGACAGATTTTCGTAAATTTGCGCTGTAGAGCTAAAGTTAACGGTGTTTCTCCCTGCTGAGTTAGGTTAGGCTCCGCCCCCTGTTTTAACAATTCTAAAACGATCGCTTCGTATCCTTGCACCGTGGCGATGATCAAGGGTGTATCACCAAAATGGTTGCGGTGATTGACAAAAGCGCCGGCTTGTAGTAGGGCCTGGACGATCTCTAAATGTCCTTCGATCGTCCCTAAATGCAGGGCCGTTTCCCCAGCCTGATTTTGATTGTCAACACTGGCCCCCTTAGCGAGTAAAAGTCGGACAATATCGAAATATCCCTCAGCAGCGGCGATCATGAGGGCAGTTTCTCCCTCTTCCGTGCTGATATTCGGATTTGCTCCCGCTTGCAGTAAAGTTTGCACGCTGCCGAGATTTCCCCTCTCTACAGCCAAAATTAGGGGAGTTTCCCCGGATAAAGTGGGAGCATCGAGGGGCATACCACGGGTAATAAACAATTCGAGGATTTCTGGGCAATTAGCGGTGAGAGCCTGTAACCAAGCTTGTTGACGGATTTCTTCATCTACACCACTATCGAGCAGTAAACGGACGATTGTGGCGTAATTTTGTTTGATCGCTACAGATAAAGCCGTATCTCCATCCCGATCGCGCACATTGACCCGAGCGCCGGCGATTAATAACTGTTCTGCGATCGCTATATGACCCTTATAAACGGCGATCATTAGTGCTGGTGTACCATCTTGATTGACCTGATTGATATTAGCACCGGCAGCGATTAGTTGAGGGAGGATTTGACTGTGATTGAGGGCAGCCGCTAACATGAGAGGGCTTAAACCTTGAGGTTGTTTACTTTTGTTGATATCAGCCCCAAATTCTCGCAAAATTGCCACAATTTCCCTATGACCCCCCTGCACGGCATAGATTAAGGCCGTAGTATTTTGCCCATCAGTGGCGTTGACATTTGCCCCCTGACTCAGTAAAGCTTGAACCCGCGCGAGATTGCCCTGACGCGCCGCTTGTATTAACAAGATATCCCAATTAGAAGCCATTAACAGTGACCGATCGGCAGAAAGTATTTTTTCTATTATCGATCTTTCTAGACAGGTAAACGGACAGAAAAGCTACTACCCCGTTCTAATTCTGAGGTGACGGCAATAGTTCCCCCATGAGCATCAACAATGCGACGGGAGAGATAAAGTCCTAACCCATTGTTGGAACTGTCTGGGGAACTGGAGTACAGGCGCTCGAAAATCCGGGGTAGTTCTTCTGCTGAAATGCCTATACCAGTATCCTCGACGACAATGGTGACAAAAGTATCTTCCTCTGTAGCGGGGATGAGATGAATTTTCACATCACCCTTTTGGGTAAATTTAATCGCATTGCCGATGAGATTGGTAAAAACGCGCCGCAGTTCCAAGCGATCGCCAGTTAGGAAAATTTCCCCGGCATTTTCGGCATTTAAGCTTAATTCTAGTCCTTTTTCTCGGGCAAGGGGAGTTAACTGCTGACAGACTTCTTCGAGAATATCGATAATCTTTAATTTAGTAAAATTAAGTATCTTTTCGCCGTTTTCATAACAATAAACTTCCAAAAGATTATTAACCATTTCCAAGAGATTTTGATTACTGCGAATAATCACATGAATGACTCGACTCATTTCGGGAGTAATCTCACCATATAAACCTTCTTGAAATAGTTCTAATATATGATTGACAGACACTAAGGGAGTTCGCAAATCGTGGGTCATCCTCGAAACAAAATCTTCTTTTTGTCTAGCCAATTGCTCTTTTTCTTGTTTGGCAATCGCCACTTCTTCTTCCGCTTCATAGATGCGTAGGGCGTTTCGCATCGCTTGATTTAAGCGCGAGGCAGAAAGACGAAATTTACTCAGATAATCGGAAGCACCGGCTTTCATCATATCTACGGCAATTCCTTCGTCTCCGTGACCGGTTAAAACAATTAGGGGTATTTTAAGTCCCTGTTGCCGAATTTCCCGCACCAAAGTCAAACCATCTCCATCGGGTAGAAGATAATCGATAAACATACAGTCGAAAAGATTATTGGACATCTTTTCTTTAGCCTCTTGATAGTCAGCGGCTTCTGTTATTTCTATCGCCATCTCCGATGTTCTTAAGAATCGGCGCACGGCGATCCGATCTACTTCATTATCATCAACAATTAGAATTCTTAACTGGTTTAACATTGCCAATTTAAATCTGAATTTCATTACTGTCTGATCTACCCTGATAGAATACCTTGAATCGGGTTCGATGGTCAAGACATTTTCGAGGTCGATTCTTACAGCTTTTTTCTTAAAGATGAAGTATAACCTAATTTGCTATTGACGACCGAATCGTGACGACTGGCCCCCCAAAACGAAAAATTAGTACCTCACTATTAAGATGACTGCCACAATCGGAAACAATACTTAGGGTCTGCTGAAAAAGTTTTTCCTGGGGGCAGGGTGTGGGGTGTGGGGTGTGGGGTGTAGGGTTTTACCCATTTTCAGGCGGTCAATTACCTAATTTTCAGGGAAAAAGTCCAGGAATTTTCCCCCCGATCCCCGCAATGGCTGGCACTTTTTGAGGGGAAAAAAGTCCAAAAGTCTTATCCAACAAGGTTTTTAGATTTATTCAG